>NZ_JBQHXU010000006.1:0-269842 GCF_052063305.1 Gracilibacillus sp. HCP3S3_G5_2
TGCATCTTCTAGCTTTCTCAGTGATGTTCATGCTTCGGAACAACTCGATGTAGTTTCGGAAGATGATTCGCTCGTGGCTGAGGTTTTACCACTAAACTACACCCGCATAACTAACCAATAACAGTTTTAAGACTTCTCTACGCAATACATGTTCCTGCATCTTCTAGCTTTCTCAGTGATGTTCATGCTTCGGAACAACTCGATGTAGTTTCGGAAGATGATTCGCTCGTGGCTGAGGTTTTACCACTAAACTACACCCGCATAACCTTTTATTAAAAACATATTAAAAAGTTTTAACAATCTCTTAACGAAACCACGTTGATAATTATAGCAATCTACTACATAATTTGCAATATTTTTTCGGAAAAAGTTTAATTTTGTCTTTATCGGGAATTCCATACGTAACAATCAAAAGAAGGAGTGGACTACATGATTTGGACGATTATCGGTATTCTATTACTAGCATGGCTTATTGGCTTTTTGTTTGAAGTAGCAGGTGGCTTCATCCACATTTTACTTATCATTGCACTTGTCGTTTTTATCGCAAAAATGATCAGGCTTTAGACAACGATAAAAAACGGGGAATGCCCCCGTTTTTTTATATGAACAATAATAGGCTTAACGCCATTACTGCCATACCAGTAATAAGTCCATATATGGAAGTATGAGCTTCATCGTATTTCTTTGCTGCTGGCAGTAATTCATCTAAAGAGATAAATACCATTATTCCAGCAACTGCTGCAAAAATGATACCAAATACAACTTCTGATAGAAAAGGCATTAAAAATAGAAAAGCAGCTAACGCTCCAACAGGTTCTGCTAATCCTGATAAAAAAGATAATTTAAAAGCCTTCTTTTTATCTCCTGTTGAAAAATAAATTGGTACTGAAACTGCTATCCCCTCCGGAATGTTGTGAATGGCAATTGCAACCGCAATGGCTACTCCTAAAGCAGGGTCCTGTAAACTCGCTGTAAAAGTTGCAATTCCTTCAGGAAAATTATGGATGGCAATTGCCAATGCGGTGAACGACCCCATTTTTAGTAAGTTGCTATCACCATTCGGTCCTTTATTCATCTCTTCTACTTTTTTCAGTTCATGAGGGTTCCCTTGTGTAGGAATAAATTTATCAATTATTGCTATTAAAATCATACCAGCAAAAAAACCAATTACAGTCATCCAATTGCCTGTTTTTTCACCTAATTCACCAACCAAAGAATCTTGTGCTTTAACAAAAATCTCCACCATTGAAACATAGATCATTACTCCAGCTGAAAATCCTAATGCCCAGGATAAAAATTTCGTATTTGTGTTGGACGTAAAAAACGCTAATATACTGCCAACACCTGTTGCCAGCCCAGCAAACAAGGTTAAACTAAACGCCAGTGCTACTCCTTCTAATTCCATTAGCTGTACACCTCTCCTAAGCAACCTGTAATAAAGTAAAATTCCATCAGTGAAGACTTATCAAATCAACCCCTGATGGTTAAAAAACTTATCAGGGTGCTAGCGCCCGTTATGTACCAACAACCTCTTGTATGTCATAAAGCGGTTGCTTACGGGCGTTTGTTCACCTTGATGAAAGAACTCCAATTATATATATGCCCAACTATTCAAAAAGTTTCCGATGGGAAAAATAATACACCTAACGCAAATACTCGTCAACTTTTTTGTATATAAGTGGAAGTAAGGGAAGACTCCAACACTTGCCCTTACTGTTCATAATTCTCTCTAATCAATACCAACCACCGCATATTATACTCGTTATCTGATATTGGTATTATAGCACAACATTATGATTATATATTATGGTAATTAAGCGTATGATAAACCATTGATTCCTACTACCCATCATTAAATTTTTCCTCAAGTAAAAAAGGATAATTAGTACAGCTGAAGTACTAATTATCCTATGTCACTATTGTGTTTATCTCTGTAGGAATACCAATCGGCTATTTGATCTACATCCTCCACTCTTAATTCTCTTACAATAAAATGACGACCGACAAATTTGTTTAAGATGGCTGTATCTAATGTTGCCAATCCCTGTTTTCGATGTAAAATGTGCTGTTTCTTCTGCAAGGATTGCAACCGCTTGTGAGGCACTATAGCCGTATCTTTACTTATAGCGCGACTTTGTACTAGCAATTGTTGATCCTGAATAATGTATCCTGATGTTTTGTATTGAAAATAGCCGTATAAACAGGAAAGTAACATTATCAATAATGGTATCCATGTATATGCAGCAAACTCTACTGCCACGATAACAGTGGCGATTAGTGGTATATAAGCTGCTCGAAAGATATAATAAGGAATTGCCTTATTCGGTAGCTTCACCATTCCATCTGTCTGATAACGATATTCTGGTAATAATTCCCTCAAAAAACTTTTGATATGTTTTTTGCGCATTAAAGGAAAGATTAATGTATGCATATCTTGATTCTGACCAACTTCTCCACTGGCAATCTCCACATAGACGGACGCAAGCCCTAAAGGCTGGCGAATAATTGTTTCTTTAATACCCACTGCTTGTATCCTTTTTAAAGGGATGGTTGATTGTTTCTTTTCTAATAAACCTCTTGTAATAAACAATTCTTTTTCATACCTGGTAATCGTAAAATTCCAATATTGGACTAATGTTTGTAAAATACCTAACAGCCACAATAATATAAAAATGATAACTGCAAATATGATCAATACTTGGATCGCTTGGGAAAACAACCATTCAGTCGCTTGATTATAAAAACGATCTGGAATAAAACTTTCTAACTCTGAAAATGCTAAACCAAACAAACCTAAGATAATCCCAAAACTTCCTGACGTGGAACCAGCAGCAAGTAATGCTTTAATCGTAATTTTTTTCTGTGGATAATCCTTTGTCTGTTCTTCTGTTACTTCCCCATTCTCCTCAAGTTCAGCAACTTGTTTTTTATATTTCAGCTGGTCGTGAAGGAGTTTACCATCTGCCATCGTCACAGCTGATAAAGCAGCATCGATCTCTTGATCACTACCTGCTGTTTCAATCTGAACTTTCGTCAAACCAAAAATACGATGGATGATATTTTGCGATAAGTCAATCGACTGAATCCTATGTTTGGAAATTGTCCGTTTTTTTCTGATTAAAATACCTTGTTCAATCCGAATTTGATCTTCTTCTAATTGATACGTATAGCGGAACCAAGATAAAACACTAAATAAAATAATAACTGCGATTAAAATCGTTGCTCCAAGAATTACATAAAACCATGCTCCATTTCCAATGGCAATCAGTGCGATTGGTAGAAAACCAAATACAGAGTGTCGGATCGCCTGCATGATATCCAATACCATCCCAGCTGGGTGTAATCGCTTTGGTTTAGACATCATCTTGCTCCACCCTCGCTAATTCAGATATTTGGTCACGTAAATCAGCAGCTTCCTCTTCTAATAAAGCAGGTATTTCATGCTTTGTAGCAGCAGTTGAAATCTGTAACGTCGATAAACCATATCGTTTTAGAATCGGACCTTGCTCCGTATCAACATGCTGAACTCTTATCATTGGAACAACCGTTCTTGTCACAATTAAAATACCATGCTGTATGTATATTTCCTGATCATAAATTTGGTAACGCCACCTTTTCCACCTTATTTTAGGTATTAAATAGACGGTAATCGCCACTTCTAGAATGGTCAAAACCGCAAGTATAATCCCCACCCAATACGGCAGGAAATCAAAAAAGTAAGCTACGACGAACGCCGCGATAGTCAGTAATAATGGAATAATTGCTAAAAGTTGAGCCGACAATTTCCACGCTTTAATAGCGTCGGTAGCAATTCTTTCATTCGGTTGTTCTCTCATATTTCCACTCCTCTTTATAGTTTTTACGTAAAAAATAATCAGATGGTTTCACTAATTGTTGAAAAATCTATCACTTTCTCACAAAGGTTGGCTAATAATAGGTGATCATGACTTATAATCATTAGGCCGACCTTATTTTTTTTGACATATTTCGTTAGTAGCTTCCATATATCTGCCTGGGCAACCGAATCTAACATCGTCGTAATTTCATCTGCAATGATGTAGGAAGGATTGGTTAATAAACATCTTGCAATGCAAATTCTTTGTAGCTGTCCACCAGATAACTGATAAGGATAACGAAGTAACCATTCAAAAGGTATCTTCAAGTCATCCAGCAACTCGTTATCGATCTCTCCTGCCTCCTCTAATACTTTCTGTAATCTCCATTTTGGGTTGACCGATTGTTCAGGATGCTGCCATATTAATTGAACAGGGTTGGGCTTGTTTTTTTCGGGTATCCAATTGATTTCCCCAGAGTGTGCTGGCAAATAACCTGTTATTACTTTGGCAAAAGTAGTCTTTCCTACCCCACTAGCACCTCTTAACCCGACAATTTCTCCTTCATTAAGAGTAAAAGAGATATGACGAAATAAATGCTTTTGATTCGGTAAAGTATATGATAGGTTTGCTATCTTTAACATTCGCAAAGCTCCTCCGCTAAGATAGATTTTTTTGGCAGCTTGTTCTTTGATCTTTCTAATTAGACTATATCACATTATTTGATAAATAAATTCTGTGGTAAAGACTGCCATAGAGCTTTTGTAAAAGGGTGTATCAATTCTTCTCCATCACCAAAGAAATTTTGAACTTCGGTTAACTCTACTATCTTCCCATGGTTTAAAACCGCTACTTGATCTGCAAGCTGAAGTGCTGCCTCAAAATCATGTGTAATCAAAAGAATCGCCTTTCCTGCTTGTTGCACTTCTTTTAATAAAGAAACCATGTCACGCTTGGCTTCCTGATCAAGCCCTGGAGTAGGCTCATCCGCAATTACCAAATTGGCAGAACTTGCGAGCGCAATCATTGCTAAGATTCTTCTTGCTTGTCCTCCAGATAATTGAAACGGGTAGCGTCTTGCAATATCCGTTTCTAGTCCTAATCGTGCTAACAAATGAAGCATCGACTGATTTGTGTTGTCTGTTTCCATCAATCCTTCTATTTGCTTCCCTACTTTCATCAATGGATCCAAGGCTTCTATTGACTGTGGTATTAAGACGATATTTCTGCCTCGATCCTTTTCGATAACAGGACGGTCACCATATAATACTTTTCCTTTTTGACAAAGGTTATCAGGCAAGAGTTGTAATATTGCTTGTGCTAGTAAACTCTTACCTGAACCACTTGCACCTACAAGTGCTAGCACTTGACCTTCTGATAACCTAAAATCAATATCTTCTAATAAGTAATGTTCTGATTGCTGATGATAAACAGATAATCCCTTAACTGTTAATATAGTGTTCATAAGAACGATCCCTTTCTAAATGATGTTGGAATGCATTCGCAAATCGTTGAAATAAAATAACCATTAATAAAAGTGTCAAACCAGGAAAAAAGGCAAGCCACCACAAACCAGACGATAAGTATTGCATCGATTCTGATAAAATAATCCCGATCGCTGGTTGCTCTGCAGATAGACCAAATCCTAAGAAAGTGATCGATGCCTCATGTAAAATGGCATGCGGAAAAATTAACGTAAAGCCTATCATTAACTGAGGAAAAAGATGGGGGAGAAAATGATGTCTTGCCCGCCACCAGAATCCTTTTCCCAGTTGTTTCGATATTTGCACATATGGCATCGTTTGTAATTGGAGTAGTTCCGCACGTAATACCCTCGTGATCGCCGGCCAGTGAGTTAGCATTAGGCCGATTACCACTCCTTTGAATCCACCGCCTAACACAAAGGAAATTAAGATTAATGTCACAAGATGTGGTAAGCTCAAAAATAAATCGATTAACCAGACTATCATTTTATCAAAGTATTGGTTAACCATTGCAAGTAGACTAAGAATAAGCCCTAAGCACGTTGAAAGCAGTGCTGTTAATATACCGAGGGTAACACTGATTTGTATTCCTTTAATGGTTCGCAGTAGCATATCACGCCCAAGCCAATCAGTTCCAAACAAATGGGCCATACTTGGTGCTTGATTTTTATCCGTTAAGTCTAGGCTGATTGTATCGTTAACCACAAACGATAGGATATAAAACGTTAAAAACATCAAAAGTGGAATCATCATGTTTTTTTTCATGAAGTATTCCCCCTTTTTCGTAATCGTGGGTCTAATACGAGATATAAGATATCAGCAAACCAATTACCGATAAATACAAACACCGCACTAATCAATACAATAGCTAGAAAAAGCGGAATATCCCCCTGCAGACCTGCATCTACTACCGATTGCCCTAATCCGGGATAATTGAATACTTGTTCTGCAATAATAGCACCACCAAATAATTCCCCAAATGAAGCAAAATGTACGGAAATTGCTGGTAACAGCATATTACGGAGACCATGTCTCATAAATAGACGAATTCCGGTATAACCATTTGCTCTTGCTTGTAATATATAAGGTGTTTGCAGCACATCTAGCAGCTTCTCTCTTGTATGTAAACAAACATTGGCAACACCAATAATACTAAGAGTTACAGCGGGTAAAACCGCATGATAAATGCGATCTGCCAAGCTTACATCGGATGCTGTCATACCTATTGGCGCACTCAAACCTGTCGGAAAAATACCTAGCCAGACCGAAAATACCATCAAGAGTAATAATCCTAGCCAAAACCCAGGGGTTGAAAGTAATAAATAACAATAGCCTTTAATTAAACGATCAATCCATGTTGCTTTTTTCATTGCTGCAACAGACCCTAACACTAATCCCAACACTCCAGACAATAGCCAAGCAAGGGCAATCAAAAGAATAGAAGAGAAAAACCGATCTGCTATGACATCTATCACTGGAGCACGATGAATTAATGATGTACCGAAATCACCTGTCAGAAGGCTTTTCATCCATTGGATATACTGGAGGAAAAGAGGTTGATCCAATCCCCAATATGCTTCAATAAGCTTCCTTTGTTCTGGGCTAATTAAGAGCATATCCGCACCTATATATGCCTGAACCGGATCAACAGGAGACATACTTATCAGCAAAAAAGTAAGGAGACTTACCGTAAACAGCAATACTACTAGCCTTAATAATTTCTTTATGATTGCAACTGCCATTTGCGCTCGTCTCCTTTCCTTCCTAATCGACTACTTGCCATTCACTAATAAACTCCGTAATTGGCCAGCCATGACCATGTGGTTGTACCTTTTGATTACCAATATCAATGTTTTCATTAACATAGTAAATATGATTGAGATTGACCAGCCATACCCATGGTGCATCTCCAAGTATACTCATTCCTGTTTCCCCGTCCCATTGGGCCAATTGCCAATTTTCATATGCTTCTTCCTCAGTATTAGCATTCATCGCTCTATCTAAGTATTGATCAACTTGATCATTCTGGTAATAGTTAGCATTATAATAATCAATACCTTGCATGGATGAGTGATAAAGGGAATACAATTCGATTGGATCGTGACTCCCCCATCCCATCATTACTGGGTTAGCATGCATTTCACGTTCTATTTCACTCCAGCTTGCTCCTTCAGTAGAGACTTCCATACCAAACTGATTCATCATATCTGCGAACACTAAAGATAATGATTGTCTCATTTGATCACCTGATGGATAATACAATGTCATACTTGCCTTTTGTCCATCTTTTTCAAAAATACCATCTTCCCCTCGCATCCATCCTGCCTCTATTAAGATTTGTTCTGCATGCTCTTGATCAGCATCTACAATCGATGTTTCGGGATTTTCCCATGGCAAACCATCTACACTGGAATAAGCAACTGTTCCTTCACCATTCAATACACCATCAACTATCGCCTGTCGGTCAACTGCATAGTTCATTGCTTCGCGGATAGCTGGATCAGAGGTGATGGCATTACCAACTTGCTCACCCTCTTCATTCATTACCGGTTCAGGGTAAGGAAGCATTACTCCTCTATTATCAACACTTTGCAAGGAGATCTGCTTCATTCCATCGATTTCCTGATCCGCCATTGTAATCGGGACAGATAAAACATCTACTTGTCCTGCTTTTGCTGCCGCAATTGCTTGATCTTCTCCAGAAAATAAGAAGGTAAGCTGCTCAAATTCCGGTTCCTTACCATAGTAGCTAGGGTTTCTTTCCACAATTAACTGCTCACCTTTTCGCCACTCTACTAATTGATAGGGACCAGAACCGACCGGGTTCTCTGCATAGTTTTCATCATATGCATGTTCCGGAACAATTCCTAATCGCTGTAACGTATGTATAAAAGTCGATTGAGGCTCAGAAAGATGAAAGATTACTTGGTAGTCACCTTCTTTTTCAATAGATTTAAGATTAGCCAAATCGACAATAGATTGAGATAGTTTAGCAGCTTCATAGGTAAATATGACATCATCGGCTGTTAAAGGTTCTCCATCAGAAAATTGCACGTCCTCTCGTAATGCTACATTCCATGTCAAACCATCTGCTGATACACCATAATCAGTTGCAAGATCATAGGTAATTTCCATTTTATCATCTTGTTTCAGTAAGGTACTTTGAAATAGTGGTGACCCATATCTCCCCCAACCAGTTGTGGGATCAAAGCCTTGCTCTGGCTCTCCCCCAATTGCCAATGTTAATTGATTAATTTTGCCTGAATCGGCATTTGTTTCAGGTGTTGGTTTATCATTACAACCTGTCAAGAGAACCAGTAGTATCACAAACACCATCATAATGAAGTTCTTCACTAGTAATTACTCCTTTTTTGAATAAAATAATAGTATCTATTATAACACGCGCTTCCGATAGCAGTAGTAAGAAATTGGAAACATGTAAAAAAACCAATCCGTGAAAATAGTAAAACTCGCTCTATAGGCTTATAGAAACGAGTTTCAACCTTATTAATCTACTACTTTTTCTATATTATAGTTGATTCGCTATTCGATGGATCATGACGGCATTATATGCACCACCGAAACCATTATCAATATTAACTACACTAATGCCTGAGGAACAGGAATTAAGCATCGTTAATAAAGCAGACACTCCTTGAAAGTTAGCACCGTAACCAACACTTGTCGGTACAGCAATGATTGGATGAGAGACTAGCCCTCCTACAACACTTGGTAATGCCCCTTCCATTCCTGCAACAACTACCGATACGGTTGCTTCTCTTATTTCATCAATATGCGCCAATAAACGATGAATGCCAGCTACACCTACATCGTAAAACCTTCTAACTTCCACACCGTATGCTTCAGCTGTTTTAGCAGCTTCTTCTGCTACCGGTAAATCAGAAGTGCCTGCACTTACCACAGCAATATAACCTTTATACTGATTTTGTTCTAAACAGTTTTGCATAAACAAAGTTCTGCTTGTTTGATCATAGCGAAAATCCGGTAATTGTTCGACAAGCTTTTCTGCCTTCGAATCGCTAACCCTTGTTACTAATATGTTTTCCTTTTTCGCTTTTATCGCAAGGGAAATATCAATAATATGTGATATTTCTTTGCCTTCTCCAAAAATAACTTCCGGAAACCCTTGTCTTCTTTTACGATGATGATCTACTTTTGCAAAGCCAAGATTCTCAAACGTAGCAAGCTTTTCTTTTGCCTCATCTGGAGATAATTGACCATTTGCTACCTGTTTCAAAATATTCTCTAACATTATTATCACATCCAACATTCTTGTTCGTATTCATGACGCACGCTACCATCTGCTGATTTAATTATATCAAAAATAGCCTGATCATTAATAAAGTGAGACTATGATCCGGGGAATCTTACAGACGCATAGCAACGTGATAAGCTTGTAAATCAAATGAAATTGATCATTTCATTGTATCATGCAGCTTTAATAATGAGACTAGAATGACTCTCCATCTGCTCCTAATTCACCTTAAAAATACCTCTCAATATCCTTTGCCAATTGTTGATATTTTTCAAAGATTTTTTTATATTTTTCATGATTCTCTCTATTTGGGGTAATAACTTGATCAATCGGAATATTTTCTTTTATTTGTTCAAACGATTGTACTTTACCGATTGCAACAAGTGAGGTCCAGCTTGCCCCCCACGCTGCTCCATGATGTGTATCTGCTATTTGAATTTCCTGACCAAACACATCTGCTAAGATTTGCACCCATAGTGGGGATTTTGATAACCCACCATTAACGGAAATGGTAGTTGGTGGACCAGCAATCTCTTCTAATGATTGGCCGATTTGATACAAATTAAAGACAATTCCTTCTAATACAGCACGAACTAAATGGGGACGACGGTGTGTTACACGTAATCCATAAAAATTACCACGAGCGTTTTGATTCCAAACTGGAGCGCGTTCACCATTTACAAATGGTAGAAACAGTAAACCATCGGCTCCGACTTCCACGTCCTCAGCTCCTGCTAAAAATTGTTCGTGACTGCCTTCAAATTCAATTACATCCTTTAACCATTGCAAAGCAATTCCACCATTGTTTGTCGGCCCTCCAATGATAGAGGTATTTGCGGTAAAGGCATAACTAAATGTTTCCCCATTGTCATTAACATGTTGACCGGAAATCAATTGGCGGATGGCACCACTGGTACCGACCGTCACTGCTACTTCCCCTGGCTTAATCGCACCATTACCAAGGTTGGCTAATTGACCATCTGCAGCCCCAATAACTAATGGTGTACCTTCTGGCCAGCCTAATTCGGCGGCAATCTCTTGATTCAATCCTTTAACGATTTCTGTTGGTCCAACAATTTTGGATAATTGAGCACGTTCAACTCCTGCAAGCTCTAACGCTTCCTCTTCCCAGTCTAATGTTTTTACATTCATTAAACCGGTAGCCGATGCCATCGAATAATCAATCACTCGTTTATCAAACCAGTTAAATATCAAAAATTCCTTCATCGACATAAAATAAGCTGCGTTTAGATATGGCTCATAATTATTTTCTTTCATCCACATTAATTTTAATAATGGTGACATAGGATGAATCGGTGTCCCTGTTTTACTATAGATACTTTTTTTCACAACAGGGTCTAAGTTAGTGACGAAATCACTACTTCTACCATCTGACCAGATCGACATGTCAGATAACGGCTTTCCCTTTCGATCGACACAAATTAGTGAATGCATGGCACATGAAATACCGACAGACAAAACATTCTGCTGTTTAGTTTGAATGAAAATATCGGTTAAAACGTTTCTCGTACTCGCTTCAATATCATCAGGCTTTTGTTCCACAAAGGATAGTGCAGGATAATAAGTATCAATCAATTGTTCTGCCTCAGCTTTTACGTTTCCCTTCAAATCAAATGCAACTGCCTTCACACTTGTGGTTCCAATATCTAGACCAATTACTACTTCCTCCATAATGTCCTCCTTCACCCAGAATAGAAGAAAGCTTTGGACAAGACCCAAAGCTTCCACCATTTTTATGATAAAGCACGGTTCATACTACCGCTTTTGTACCCTACTAAGTCCATTGTAACAAACTTATAGCCGTAGCTTTGTAGTTTTTCTGTTACGCGCTGATGGTTTGCTAATAACTTTTGCATCTCGTACGGTTCTACTTCAATTCTTGCAATGTCTCCGTGCGTACGAACTCTTACTTGTCGAAGACCAATCGTTTTTAAAAAGGCTTCTGATTTTTCTACTTTGGTCAGCTTTGCTTTTGTTATTGTTTCCCCATAAGCAATCCTTGACGATAAACATGCAAAGGATGGTTTATCCCATGTTGGCAAACCCATTTGTTTTGACAATCCACGAATTTCTTCCTTGTATAAATCAGCTTCTTGTAATGGTCCGCGTACTCCTTTTTCTTTAGCAGCCTTCATGCCAGGACGATACTCGCTCATATCATCTGCGATTACACCATAGATCACGTTCCGGAAACCTTTCTCCTTCATAATCGGTACAAGCTGGTTGAATAAACTGTGTTTACAGAAATAACAACGGTTTTTATCGTTTTCCGTATAACCAGGAATCGCTAACTCACTTGTTTCAATTACCTTATGTCTAGCACCTATATGCGCAGCTAGACGTTTCGCTTCTTCTAATTCACTTGTCGGATAGGTTTCGGAATCAGCAGTAACTGCCAGTACATTATCAACCCCTAATGTATCTACCGCTACTTTTAACAAAAAGGTACTGTCCACACCACCGGAAAAAGCGACGACCACTTTCTGCATTTCCTGGAGAATAGACACTAGCTTTTGATGTTTTTGTTCGATCATGTTCTATCTCTCTCCCTTTGCGGTTTTTCACATCTTTTATGACGGTGCTACTCGTAAATTAAACTCTATTGAGGGAAGTCTTACACTTTAGCTTTATATCGTCATACTTCCAAAACCACCATCAACTCGCAGTAATTCACCAGTAACAAAACCGCTTGCTTTATCAGATGCTAGATAAACTGTTGCACCTTGTAATTCCTCTGGTTCTCCAAAACGTTTCAATGGTGTATGATTCATAATCGAATGAACTCGGTCTTCACTAAGGATTTTGCGATTTTGCTCTGCCGGGAAGAACCCCGGAATAATTGCGTTTACACGAATATTGTGTGGAGCAAATTCACGTGCTAAGTATTGCGTCACACTATTAATCGCAGCTTTTGATGCGGAATACGTAAAAACTTTAGAAAGTGGTGTAGTAGATGAAACAGAAGAAATATTAATAATACTTCCGCCGCGCTGCTGTTCCACCATTTTTTTTGCGAAAATTTGAGTAGCAAATACAATTCCTTTAAGGTTAACATCCATAATTTTATCCCATTCTTCGGTAGAAAGCTCTAAGTATGGTGTCGTACTATTCATGCCTGGTGCGTTTAAGAGAATATCCCATCCACCTGACCAGTCCTCAATCTCATTAGCGACATTTTTCACGGTGGATAAATCACTTACATCAGCTTGAAAAGCTTTTGCTTCACCTCCAGCATAGTTGATTTCTTTCGCAGTCTCTTCAGCAGTCTCAAGGTTACGTCCCACAATAGCAACTTTCGCTCCATGTTCGGCCAAGCCTTTGGCCATCGCCCCACCTAGTGTACTATTTCCTCCAAGCGCAACAGCTACTTTACCTGTTAAATCGAATAGTTTACTCATTAATATACTTCCTCTCTCTGTTTCATTTTAGATTCCCTTCCTGATCGAATTCGAGATCATATAGACCAGATAATTTCTCCAGACTATTATGTTTTTCCACATCTTCTAACATATTTTCCGAAACTGCTATCTCACCAATTTCCAATGTGTTTTTGATCCGAACAACTCTTGCTTTCGTAAAATCTAAAATATTGCAAGTTTTAATGGCAGCTTGAATAGCTGTTTTATCATTTGGCATAGCTGTTGAAATATGTGTAGGGCCAACTACTGTCGAGGTTAATCCATTGGCATAGGTTGCTTCCCGATCCATTTTATCTACTAGCTTTTGTGTGGTGAAATCAGCTGTTCCTACACCATTGGCATTTCCTTCTGTTTCCTTGGTTAAATCTAAGACGACCATTTTAGTTACCTCTGGTCCACCATATGCATATGGCGTAGGATAACGTCCGGTAATATTCGGGTCCATTCCATCCCCACTAATGTTTTTACCAATTTCATCGATAATGAGTACATCTATCTGGTCAAAATATAGCTTTGGTAATGATTTCTTGGCAAGCTTTTGCAGCTCTGGCTCACGTTCTTCTATTTCATTTGGTAAAAGAACCTCTAATTTTGCAACTTTATCAAATGCATTTTCTACTGTTGCCACAGCAAAAAGGATCGGCATTTTGTCCATGATAATTTTTGCCATAGCCGGGACATGCTCAGCCATATGTTTGAATCCTAATTGATGACAAGCTTCCGCTCCTTTTTGCTTTCCCAAACCGATGCTAATCATTTTCATAATACCGCTTTCAACAGGACCACGGAAGGCAGTATGTGGTTTTACACGGTTAATGACAACAATTCCATCTGCTTCTGAAGCTATTTTATCAATATAAATAGGTAATCCATTCTCTAACTCATCGATTTTAATAACTTCCATTGAGGAACGGATTTGCGCTCCTACTGCCTCTTCTTTCACACCTAGATGCTCGAGTACAGCTTTTTGTCCAGGACCTGTTGCACCACCATGGCTGCCCATACATGGTACGATAAAAGGCTTGGCGCCATGTTTTTTAAGGAAATCTATCGTTACTTTCGTTGTCTCCACAAGACGATCGAGTCCTCTACTTCCTACGGCAACTGCTATTTCCATGCCCGGTTTAATCTCGTTAGCTAAGCCTTTTTGGTTTAATTGTTGATTCAATACAGGCCCCAAGTCATCGATTTGTTGACTATCAAAGGATTGTTTTACTTTCATCATTTTGGGAATTGGAATATCCTGAACCAATTCATGTAAAATTCCCATCCGGTTCACTCCTCCTTCATTCAAGGTGATAACGCTTACTATGATTACTTACAAAATACAGACGACCAATTTTATAAATACCAATTGCTAGTAGTCTAAAACAACAACTGTGCAACATAGACAGTGCACGTGACAGTGAGCATGCTTGCTACAGTAGAAAACAATACTGTTTGTGCTGCTAAATCGGGATGGCTTTTATATTCTTCTGCAATAACAGCACTGTTAACCGAGGTAGGCATTGCTGAAGCAATCAATAACGCTTGCGCCATCATACCTTCAAGTTGAAAAAGACTAATAATAAGAAATGCAACAAGCGGGCCACCAATCAAGCGTACGGTAATGCTTGCATAAACCGTAGATAACCCTCTTCTGAACTTCATTCGAGCAACCTGTGCACCTAAGGTAATTAAAGCGAGTGCTATCATAGCATCAGCTATGTAATTCGCTGACACCCAAATTGGTTCGGGAATCGAGATATTCCATGCATTCAACACAACTCCAGCGAGCATGGCGTATAAGACTGGCATTTTAAAATAACCTAAAGCTGCCTTCCACTTTCCATCTTTAGCTGCTCTTAGAGAAAAAATTCCGTAAGAAAAAAGAAAGATATTCTGTAGAGTTAATACAATAACTTGAATTGACATGGCAAATGGATCACCACGAAAAACTAAATCATTTACTGGTACACCGTAATTGCCTGAATTAAAAAACATCACACTATTAGTGAATGTCGTTCTTTTGCCACCTTTTATCTTCATTAACTTGGCAATTAGTTGTGTTGTTAAATAGAGTAAAAATACTAATAATAAGAAAAAGCCTAACACATGAGCAAAGAGCTGAATACTAAAAGTTGCTTCATATAATCTTGTAAAAATAAAACCTGGCACGACAAAATAAATATTTAATTTCGCCAATGTCGATATATCTAATGTGAATTTAAGATGTAAATAAAACCCAATTGCCAACAAAATAAAAATAGGGAGAATTACATCTTTAAAGATGACGAAAAACTCTGTCAAATGCTCACTCCCTTTTATAACAACGTTGTTATTCCGATTTTATCACATAAGCATAAAAAATGGAATATAGTTTTTCATTCCTTCCAAAGAATAGTACGAGAAAAAACTAATTCCATGCAAACAATGGTTACTTCATGACCAAAGAAAAAAGCTGTCCATAAGTCATTAATAAAAACTTATGTAACAGCCCCAGTTCTCTTGGTTATTCCGTGACATTTATTGCTTGTTCTTGTGCCTTCAAACATAGTTCTGCTGCTTTGAATGCATGTTTTTGTGTCATGGCATTTTCGGTCCGATGGATACAATCTTTAATCAATTCACCAAAGAATGGGAAACCTACTTTTCCATTCAGGTCAAAATGTTTTTCGCCTTCCTGATTGACAAGATAAAGCTGATTTCCACCTTTATCAGTTGCTATGTCAACATATTTACGGATCTCAATTGTCCCTTCCGTACCAACAATAAACATCCGTCCATCTCCCCAGGTACTTAAACCATCTGGTGTAAACCAATCAACCCGGAAAAATTGCGTAGCACCATTGTTGCCAACCAATGTCGCATCACCATAATCCTCCAGTTCAGGGTATTCCGGATTATGGTAATTACCGACTTTACTGTGGAGTACTTCTGCGTCTTCACAACCAGTATAAAATAAAAATTGCTCTATTTGGTGGCTACCTATATCGCACAATATTCCACCATACTTTTCTTTTTGAAAAAACCAATCCGGCCGACTAGGTGCATTTAGTCGATGAGGACCAAATCCTGTAACTTGAATAACTTTACCTATTGCACCTTGCTCAATGAGCTCTCCTGCAAAAACGGCACTCTCAACGTGGAGGCGTTCACTGTAATAAACCATATATTTTCGTCCCGTTTCTTCCACTACCTTCTTCGTTTCTTCTAATTGTTCGAGCGTTGTGAATGGTGTTTTGTCTGTGAAGTAATCTTTCCCCGCTTGCATTACTCGATTGCCTAATGCACTTCTCTCAGATGGAACAGCTGCTGCTGCTACAAGCTTCACTTCCTGATCATCTAATAGTTGATCTAATGACTCTGCTTGCTTAGCCTGTGGAAATTTTTCCAGAAAATGATCGACCTTTTGCTGGTCAGGATCATAGACCCACTTTAAAGTAGCGCCCGCTTCCACCAATCCATTACATTGACCAAAGATATGTCCGTGATCCAATCCGGCTGCTGCAAAGACAAACTCTCCATCTTTCACAACGGGATTCGGTTTACCCTTTGGTGCATAATTCATACCATCTGCTTTACTCATTTTCCTAACACTCCTTACATCTAGTAATCTACTAACCATTGTAAGTGTTTTCAATTAATTTTTCTAATAATACCCTCAGAGTTGATCATTGTAAAGTTCCATTTTCATCGTTCGTTTTGCTTCCGACGATTCTCTTATTAAATGAACCATTTCCATAGAAATTTGAGCATCATGAGCATGAATATACTCATGACCGTTCTGGATAATTGTTTGATAAAATTGGTCAATTAATTTGACATGACTTGCTCCATAATAAAACTTTGAACCTGACAATTTCCGGTCTTCTTTCAATTTAACATTCTGCCCATTCTCATTGGTCATAGTTAATATACTGTCTTTTATTGTTAGTGTTGCTTTTTCCATGATAAGCTGAAATTCAACCGCTGAATTCTCGGCATTGGAATTAGTAGCAAAAAAAAGGCCGGTTGCACCATTTTGAAATGTAATATGAGCAGTTGCTGTATCCTCGATATCATATCCATAGTCTAATAATTGGTCAATCGAACCGCGAATACGATCAATTTTGCCACCAAACCATTGTAACAGGTCTAGTGTATGAATCGATTGATTAATCATTACACCGCCACCAGCAGTTTTCATTGAGCAACGCCAAGGTTTTGTCTCGTAATACGATTGAGGACGGTGCCATGTAACGATTCCTTTTAAACCTTTCACTTCGCCATATATACCACTAGACACAATAGATGCTAATTCTTCTACAGTTTCATTAAGACGATTTTGTAGACTGATACCAATTTTTATTTCGGGATGTTTTTCTTCCAATTCTACAATGGCACGACTATCTGTTAAATTATGGGCAAGCGGCTTTTCTAACAGCACATGCACACCATTCTCAACAGCTGATTTTGTTGCTGGATAATGCAAGTAATGTGGTAAGCAAATATGGACACAATCAAGTACCTCTTCCTTTAACATCACCTGATAATCTGTGTAAAAAGGTAGACCAGGCACATTCACTTGCAGAGATGAATTAATATCACAAACTGCAGTTAATACCGCATGTGGACTTTCATTGATTGCTGACAAATGAATCTTGGAAATATCACCAAGACCGATGATTCCGACTCGCAACACACGATCACAACCTTTTATGAATGAATGTTCGATCCATTTTCTTGTTCTCTTCGTTTGTTTAACTCTTCCACATATTGATTTTCATCAATTGGCAAGGATATTTCTTTATTTAACCAACTTGATAAGTGCATCGCATTTGCGAGTTCCACTCCATTAATTCCGTCACTTCCCGGAGCAATTAAAGGCGTTCCATCTAGAATGTTGGCAGCAAAGTTTTCTAATACAGCAGCATGTTGACCGCCCCACACACTATCAAACTCCAATACTTCCTCTTGATAGATTGCTTCTGGACCTTCTCCTTGCAATAATTGTGCTACTTCTTGCATCGACATTGTGTCGCTCATTTCCTTTTCTGATTTATTCAACCGTTTAACCGTTACTTTTTTACTGTTATCCACAATAATTTTTCCTCGATCACCGTGAATTTCCAAGCGGTCGGTTCCCATTACATCATGAGTACAAGTAATAAATACACCAGTTGCTCCATGACCGTAATCCAAAATCGTTGTGACATCATCCTCTACCGGGATATCACGTTGATAGCCGTATTGTGCTTTTGTATAGAGTTTTTCCGGCATACCGCAGATCCATTGTAATAAATCAATTTGATGTGGTGCCTGGTTTACTAAAACACCTCCACCCTCTCCATCCCATGTTGCACGCCATGAGCCTGCATCATAATAACCTTGTGGACGCCACCACGTTGTAATAATCCAATTTGTTCTTCTAATACGACCGATTTCTTGATTATTTACGATCTCTTTTACCTTTTGATAAAGTGGATTTGTCCGCTGATTAAACATAATCGCATAGGTTAGATCTGGTTTAGTTTTAGCAAATTCATTGATTTCTCTTACTTGCTTGGTGTATACACCAGCTGGTTTTTCTAGTAGTGCATGAACATTCCGTTCAAGTGCTTCTATCCCCATTTCCGGATGTAAGTAATGTGGGACACATGTTACAATCGCATCAACATCCCCACTATTTAACATTTTAATATAATCTTGATAAAATGGTACACTTGGATATTCCTGATCAGCTCGCTTTCTCTTCTCTGGATCAATATCACATATTGCACCAAGTTCCATATTGCTTATTTGACCTTCATTAATCATATTTGCGTATGCCCCACCTTGCTGCCCTAAACCGATAATTCCTAGTCTTACTTTTGACATTGCACTTCACTCCTTTTATATAATCCAAGAAATCGTCATTTTTTGACATCCTTCTACTTTGACAATTGGTGATACAGAGACAAAGGGCAATTTTATTGTATGGTAAGTGGTCAAATAATAAAATAGCTAAGATTGTTCTATTTTGTATGGAATTTGACTCAGATTGTACTGAAGTCGGAGTATGTGCAATCGGAAGACTGCAATTTTTGACATCGATAACTAAACGCTCTCGCGTAGAAGCAATTCTTACATCACGCTACTCTTTTTGTCATCGATCCATCAATATTTTTATTTTTCGCTAATAATCTTTATTGTTTAGCCGATAATATAATAAATGTCATTTCTCCTACTAACAAACCGCCAAACCAAGTGAACAGAGTTTGTTTTTCATTCATCTTCCTTTTCATGGCAATTCCGTAATGTCTGAAAGGGTTTTCTTTACGAAACATTACCTTATTTACAACATACATACTTGTATACTTGTTTTTAGTACAAATTCCTCAATATAAAATAAAAGGAGTAACAAAAGTGCCAAACGAAACATTTTTTAATTTGCCAAAGGAAAAGAAACAAAAATTATTAGACTCTCTTTATCGGGAATTTTCAAATGCCCCCTTAGCTAAAGCGTCTATTGCTAATATAATAGAATATGCAGAAATTCCTCGAGGCAGCTTTTATCAATATTTTACAGATAAAGAGGATGCTTATTTTTACATTTTCAAACAGCAAACAAGCTTGGCTATGGAAAAATTCATTTATATTCTTCAGAGTAATGAAGGGGATCTTTTTAATACCTGTATGGAATTTTATCGTCTAATTGTCGTTGAACAGGAACGTTTATCGTTTTTCCGTCATGCTTTACTAAATATGGACTACAGAATCGAAGAGGAATTATCCAGTATTTTTGCTAGTACACAACAGCTTGAGCATTTTCATCAAGTCCAAAGCCAGTTAGATTTCTCTTCTTTGAAAGTTACTAATGAAGAGGAATTATATCAATTATTAAAAATGATTTCTGCCGTTACCATTCGGAATATTATTGAAGCTTTCTCAAAAGATCTTCCATTGGATGATGCTATTCATAATTATCAAGCCCAACTACAATTCATTAAACATGGTGTGTTACAATAAAGTCATTCCTATAATAGCTAAAAGCCGAGAAGGAGGATTGTACAGACAATGAAAGCGATAGAACATTTCCGGATAGTAGGTATTATCGAAGGTACCTCACTTGTACTCTTACTCTTCTTGGCAATGCCGTTAAAATATTGGGCCGGCCTTCCTGAAGTAGTCACTGTTGTCGGAGCTATCCATGGTATATTATTTATTATCTACATACTATTTACCTTGTACACTACTTATAAAGTACGCTGGTCCCTTCGCTGGTTTTTTAGCGCTGTTGCAGTTGCTTTTATACCATTTGGGAATTTCGTCTTAGATAAACGGCTACAAGCAAAATATAGCTAAAGTGAAGAGGATACTCTTACTCTAGCTATATCTTGTTAACTGTAAGATCGAAAGTAGCTGATTAGACATATAGGCAGCACTATATTTAAACTCCTGATTAATCCATTCAATAATTAATCCCCAAATCGCATACGCTTGATAGCTTGCCAGTAAATTCCACTCAATCTCTTTTAGTTGCAGAGACTCTTCAACAACCTCGGCCATTAGATCTTTTAATTGCCTGCAAATTCGATTTTGTAATCCGACAAGCGCATTCGATTTCACTATAATGGTATAAAAATCCTTGTGACTTTGCACATGATCAAAGATTTTTATGGCAGAAACACTTAAATTATCAACTGATATATGCTCCCCTTTTTTATAAGGTTCTCGATAGGAATTGATTAAATCTTTGATTATGTCATCTACCATTTCTTCTAATAATTCTTCTTTATATTGGTAATGCTTATAGAAAGTACCTCTGTTCAAATTCGCCACCTGAACAATCTCTGTAACCGTAATTTGCTGAAGTGTTTTCTTCTTTAATAATGACATCAATGCATCCTTTAAAGACTGTTTTGATTTACGTACCCTTCTATCACTGTATTCATTCATTAACAATTCTCCTTTTTTTGTTTATTAATATACAGAAAATATACAAAT
This sequence comes from Gracilibacillus sp. HCP3S3_G5_2, assembly GCF_052063305.1. Lineage (NCBI taxonomy): Bacteria > Bacillati > Bacillota > Bacilli > Caryophanales > Bacillaceae > Gracilibacillus > Gracilibacillus sp. HCP3S3_G5_2. The sequence continues at coordinate 20,981 of NZ_JBQHXU010000006.1, forward strand.
TGCTTCCAGTTGTACTTAAATGAACAATAACCATTCGATTGATGATTGTATTCGCATTATGTTTCATATTATACTGTAGACAGATGTTGATTAACAAACATTTGTTTATTTAAAAGTAAGCGTTACAATCATAAATCCAAGGAGGAATGATGATGAAGTTAAAAGATAAAGTAGCGGTGATTACAGGGGCTGCATCCGGAATGGGAAAAGCCATTGCCCAACAATTCGCAGGTGAAGGTGCAGCCGTTGTACTAGCAGATTTAAATGCAGATGGTATAAAAAATCTTGCCGAAGAACTCACAAATTCTGGAGGAAAAGCAAAAGCTGTTGAAGTAAATATTGCCAATGCAGATGATATTGATCGCATGATCGATACTGCTGTCAACGAGTTTGGTACATTAGATATTCTGGTGAACAATGCTGGGATTATGGACGGCTTTGAACCTGTTGGGGAAGTGGACGATGACCGCTGGGATTTAATCTTTGACGTAAATACAAAAGGGGTTATGCGTGCAATGCGTAAAGCGATTCCGGTTTTTCTGGAGAAAGGAAAAGGGAATATCATTAATACAGCGTCTTCAGGCGGCTTAAATGGAGCTCATGCTGGTGCAACATATACAGCTTCCAAGCATGCTGTCATTGGTTTAACAAAAAATACAGCGCATATGTATGCCCAAAAAGGAATCCGCTGTAACGCGATAGCACCAGGAGCAGTGCAAACGAACATCCAAGGATCGATGAAAAATATCAGTGAATTTGGAATGGAACGAACAAAATTAGCGCAAAGTCTCATTCCAAACATTGGAACTTCAGAAGATATAGCTAATATCGCATTATTTTTAGCTTCTGAAGAATCCAAATTCGTAAACGGCACAACTATAACCGCTGATGGTGGTTGGACTTCCGCCTTCTAATACTTTGATTTATCGCCATTTCCACCTTTTCAGGAAATGGCGATTTACTGTTAATCATAATCACTACTTTTCCTCATATAATGAAATAGCAGCTAAGAACGGAGGGCAAGTAGATGAAAATTTCTGTCAGACAAGGCGATACATTTTGGAATTATAGTCAATTATTCGGTGTTCCACTTCCTATAATCATAGCTTCTAACCGTCAACTTAACCCTAATCAACTAATGATAGGACAAGAAGTTAACATTCCTGGTTATCAATCCACACCTTATACGGTAAATATAAACGATACTTTTTGGTCGATTGCGCAAGCTCATCAAATCTCATTAGAGCTTTTAATTCGGGTAAATCCAGGAATCCAACCAAACCAGCTGCAAATTGGGCAAACAATTACTGTTCCTCGCCGTGTTACGTCCCCAATCATTAGCGACGTAAATAACTACACCTATGAGAAAATGATGTCAGACATCCAACAGCTTATAGAGCTTTATCCATTTATTCTGCAGCAAACGATCGGTCATTCCGTATTAGATAAAGATATTGTGGAGTTGCAAATAGGTACTGGTGTAAGACAAAAGCATATAAATGGATCTTTTCACGCGCAAGAATGGATTACTACCCCAGTTATTATCTTATTTCTTAATGAATATGCTTTAGCATTGACTAATAATGCACCAATACGCGGACTGGAAATGCTAACTTACTTTGAAAATAACACACTTTCACTTGTACCGATGGTTAATCCAGATGGAGTTAACCTTGTGATTAACGGTGCAGAAGCAGCAGGAACACAACAAGATTTTGTACTGTCCCTCAATAATGGAAATATCGATTTCTCAGGTTGGAAGGCAAATATTAATGGGGTGGATCTTAATAATCAATATCCAGCATTATGGGAAGTAGAAGCTGCTAGGAAACCTGACTCGCCTGCGCCAAGAGATTTCCCAGGATATACTCCTTTATCTGAACCTGAAGCAATTGCTATGGCAGACTTAGCCCGAGAAAGGTCATTTGAAATCGTCAACGCTTTTCATACACAAGGAGAAGTAATCTTTTGGGGATTTCAAGGATTAGAACCTCCAGAATCGGAAACGATTGTTCGGGAGTTTAGTCGTGTTAGCGGATATGAGCCGATACAATATGTGGACAGTTTTGCCGGATACAAGGATTGGTTTATCCAGGAATTTCGTCAACCTGGTTACACCGTTGAATTAGGGTCAGGGGTCAATCCTCTTCCTATTAGTCAATGCGATGAGATTTATCAGGAGACATTAGGAATTATGTTAGCCACTTTATATATGTAAGAAAAGCCGTGTTTACTCAACACGGCTTCTTGACTTCATTATACAAATTTTACAATATCGTCAAAGGGACGTCTGCTTTTCTCTCGAGGATCCTCTATACGATAACCGAATGCTGCCATCACAGAAATTGAAAAACTGTCATCTTCTAAAAGCCCTTCTTCACGTAATAATTCGTTCATTTCCTTCAATGGAAAGCCTTCGATAGGACAGGAATCGATTCCTATTTGTGCAGCAGCTGTCATCATGTTTGCTAAGGCAATATACGTTTGCTTAGATGCCCAATCTAACATACGGCGGTCATCTGCCAATAGATCAAAATCTTCCTTTTGGAAGTTTTCAATCATCGGTAATAATCCTTGTAATGCTTCATCAGGGTATTGATGTACATTCTTGTAATGATCAAGCAGATATTCAGCATTATATTTCGTATCCTTTGCTGTTCTAGCCAAGAATATAACGAAATGACTGGTATCCATTATCTTTCCTCTTGCTCCCCATGACGTATTTTTAATTTTTTCACGTAACTCCGGACTTTGAACAACTAAAAATCTCCATGGCTCAATGCCAAATGAACTTGGGGATAAGTGTCCTGCTTCTAGTATAAAGCGAAAATCCTCTTCACTAATTTCTTTTGCCGGATCAAACTTCTTTGTTGCATGGCGAAAATGCATTGCTTCGATTATGTCCTTTTTGATTTTATTTTTATCCATTGTGTCTGTCACCTCCAAATACTTCTCCCCTATTATACGAATCAAGTGTATAAGTACATAATATTTTGCATGTTATTGTTAAACGTAGAGCAAATTGAAAGAATCAAAAAAGTGATGTTATTATGAAAAGCCTCACGATGAAAGTTATCGCGGATCTTTTTATTTCCATATTTTTTTATCTTTGTAAGAGCTCATACTTTGCACGAGCAATTTATTTCGCTTTTTATTACAACTATTCATTTTGGATATATCTCGTTTGTTGGTTGTGTTCCAGTGCTTTTAATCTCAAAATATGGTTGAATTATTTTATTCATTGCGAGTGTTCTTTTCTCTAAACCCTATCTAGGATAACAGAGTACTAAAAAGAACGAGCTTCCAAATCATCATAAGTAGTTGTTTCATTATTACCTAAAAACACAGAGTACTAAAACCTGGAACTGGCTTTGCACGTGGTGTAGACGGTCTCATTACTACCTAAAAACACAGAGTACTAAAACAAATGGATAAAGATAGATATTCAGCGGTTTGTCTCATTACTACCTAAAAACACAGAGTACTAAAACAACTTACGAAGCATCCACAACCACCAATATGTCTCATTACTACCTAAAAACACAGAGTACTAAAACAAGATACTCCCGTGTTTCCCTAGCGCTTGGTCTCATTACTACCTAAAAACACAGAGTACTAAAACACTCACATATTTTAATTTTTCCCCTTTAAGGTCTGTCTCATTACTACCTAAAAACACAGAGTACTAAAACTAGATGAAGTCATGGAAACGCACAAAACATGTCTCATTACTACCTAAAAACACAGAGTACTAAAACTAGATACGGTTAATGCATCACTTAACGGTGGTCTCATTACTACCTAAAAACACAGAGTACTAAAACTTCGTGCGTGCTATGCAACATTGGTGCGCGGTCTCATTACTACCTAAAAACACAGAGTACTAAAACACTCGACGAAACGCGGATAGAAGTTGTGGAGTCTCATTACTACCTAAAAACACAGAGTACTAAAACTGGATGACATTCCAGCAACATTTGCAAAGTGTCTCATTACTACCTAAAAACACAGAGTACTAAAACATGGTGAGCTAAAAGCGACATCAAGAAAGTGTCTCATTACTACCTAAAAACACAGAGTACTAAAACAACCAGATACCTGCTTCGATTAACACTATGTCTCATTACTACCTAAAAACACAGAGTACTAAAACGTCGTTAAACCCTTTAATAACAGTTGCCCTGTCTCATTACTACCTAAAAACACAGAGTACTAAAACACCTGTAGTCGCGGACAAATCTAATATTTCGTCTCATTACTACCTAAAAACACAGAGTACTAAAACCTCCGCCACCATGCCATTTACCTTCTTTTGGTCTCATTACTACCTAAAAACACAGAGTACTAAAACGTATACCGATAATTTCTGCAAGTGGTGATGGTCTCATTACTACCTAAAAACACAGAGTACTAAAACTCTAAGTGATACCTTCTATGCACAAGATTGGTCTCATTACTACCTAAAAACACAGAGTACTAAAACATCCGGTTGCACCATGTTTTACAACTCCTTGTCTCATTACTACCTAAAAACACAGAGTACTAAAACATAGATAGTGGTTGAAGCGTGATTCGAAATGTCTCATTACTACCTAAAAACACAGAGTACTAAAACGCGGTTCATTTCCAAGACTTCAAGACCCCTGTCTCATTACTACCTAAAAACACAGAGTACTAAAACATAGAAAGAGGTTAGGACATCATCCACTTCGTCTCATTACTACCTAAAAACACAGAGTACTAAAACAAGCGAAATACTGTGGTTTGTCTTTCTTTTGTCTCATTACTACCTAAAAACACAGAGTACTAAAACACAATTCCACCAGAACATCTTTAACACTTTGTCTCATTACTACCTAAAAACACAGAGTACTAAAACACAACTACGTTATTTCCGATAAGATTTCCTGTCTCATTACTACCTAAAAACACAGAGTACTAAAACTGAACCATTCGTCAAAAATAGTAGGATCTGGTCTCATTACTACCTAAAAACACAGAGTACTAAAACTAATGATTGCTTTAACGAATTTATCGGGCGGTCTCATTACTACCTAAAAACACAGAGTACTAAAACGAGTTGGAAAGGTCGGTTAACGTAGTTGTTGTCTCATTACTACCTAAAAACACAGAGTACTAAAACGCTTCAGACAGTGAAAAATTAGATGGTTTGAGTCTCATTACTACCTAAAAACACAGAGTACTAAAACTAATGCCTTTTAGCGCATTCTCGGTTTTGTGTCTCATTACTACCTAAAAACACAGAGTACTAAAACGAATCTAATTATGAAACAAAGCAAGAGACCGTCTCATTACTACCTAAAAACACAGAGTACTAAAACACGGTTTATGAAGAAGAAATGCAGCAAAGAGTCTCATTACTACCTAAAACACAGAGTACTAAAACCAAAGGTGACGCCGACGCAACGGCAAGCAAGTCTCATTACTACCTAAAAACACAGAGTACTAAAACCCGCTACAATCGAACCGACCTATCGGGGCGGTCTCATTACTACCTAAAAACACAGAGTACTAAAACATATTCTAGGTATTTTTGTTTTACCTTTTTGTCTCATTACTACCTAAAAACACAGAGTACTAAAACTGTCTGTATAAACGAATACCGTTGTTTTATGTCTCATTACTACCTAAAAACACAGAGTACTAAAACTCTCTAGTTGATTTATTATGTGTTTTATTTGTCTCATTACTACCTAAAAACACAGAGTACTAAAACGATGTCATAGAACACACAACAAGAGAACATGTCTCATTACTACCTAAAAACACAGAGTACTAAAACATTCCGCATCATACCCGATTTCATCCATGGGTCTCATTACTACCTAAAAACACAGAGTACTAAAACGCATGCACAAGTTGTTTTTAATCCACGCCTGTCTCATTACTACCTAAAAACACAGAGTACTAAAACTCCCAAACTCTGGTACAAAGTACATTTGTTGTCTCATTACTACCTAAAAACACAGAGTACTAAAACCCTTGATAATTAATTTCCAATCCAATACTTGTCTCATTACTACCTAAAAACACAGAGTACTAAAACAGTGGGAATAGTTGGATAAATGAAAGGACCGTCTCATTACTACCTAAAAACACAGAGTACTAAAACATTTTGGGTTGGACTTTGGTTATGTTAATGGTCTCATTACTACCTAAAAACACAGAGTACTAAAACCACCTCCGCCACCGATAATACATCTATTCAGTCTCATTACTACCTAAAAACACAGAGTACTAAAACCTCTAATGAAAATATATCAAATTTTTTCATAAAGTTCCATGACATACTCATAAACCGGCTTATACATTTGGTTATCATCTAGATTTAATGAAAATTTATATTTCATCTTATACATAAGTGAACTAAAAACATATAAATCTATAGATTTAAATAAAACCACATCAGCATCTTGAAAGTTTGATAATTTCGGTTCCAATTCAAAAACATCAGCATACCTATATAAAATTGACATCACACTCTTTTGAAGGTCTAAATAATCAAAATTAACCGGGCTATTCCACTCTAATTCTTCAATAAACTGAGGGCTAAATATTTGCTTACTTTGAATAAAATAATTCATTCCTGACATTTCTTTAGTTAAAAATTGTTTCGACTTAGTAATAACGAAAACTGGTATTGTTTTGCTAAATATTTGTAATAATTTATACATTTCTTTTTGCTCTTTTGGACTCAAGTAAGTCTCTGGATAATAAAAAAATACGATAACAGGTTGTTTTAAGTTATTAATTAAATATCTATTTAATATTGGTAACAGTAGTTTATTTTGATGCATAAATTGATTTGTCTCACCCATCATATTTAATCCAATATCTATTTCAAGTAACTTTACAATGGAATCATATGTTAAAAGTTTGGGCTTCACCGGCAATTCTGAGATAGATTCTTCAACTAGATCTTCAAGCAATACATTAATATTATTTATATAGCCATCTGCTTCAATATTATTTAAAAAGCTTTGTTTCACCTGCCCTTTCAATAAGGACTTAGAACCCAACTTTGTTTCTTCCAATAGTGAATCGTTTGTGAAAGTAATAGCATGAAAACGAGCAGTAGACAACTCTTCATAACCGTTATCAATATCTACTATTTTTAATTCATTTTTTGCTTTACTTCTTGGCTGAAAATATTCTATTAAAGGCAGGATAAGGGAACGTTCATCCGTTGTGTAATTGACAAATAAAGAGCTGTACTGACTTATATTAATATCATATTCATAAACACCTTTTCGAACTAATAATCGTAGTTGCATAAATACACCTCCTTAAAATTCTATTGTTCTGTTTTCCCCTAAGATTTCTAAATTCTTATCCTCTTCACCTACTAGAACTTTCATCTTTTCAAATTGTTTTTCTGTGATTATAATTGACCTTACATGACCATCAAGTGGTAGAAAGCGTTTCACCAAATTAATCGTACCTTCTGCTGCTTCTTTATTTAAACATGACTTAACGTATATAGAGTACTGCATCATTAAAAAACCATGTCTAATTAGTTCTTTCCGAAATTTCGTATAAGTTCTCCTTTGTTTCTTTGTTTCTACTGGTAAATCAAACATTATCATTACTCTCACAAATCTAAGACTCATGTAATACTATTTTTTCTAGGCTAGGCAATTGGATCTTTTCTGATTTACCAGTTTCAAAGAATTCTAAAAAGGAGTCTATCGAAATTTCTATTGCTCTAATAAACGTTTGCATTTTATTATTTATTAAAATTTTAGCATGTAGCAAATTGATTAACTGAATACGATAATCTTTTGTTAAATACCCCTCTGGTGGATGTTTTACCACATAATAGTCAATGATTGGTCGAAATGGCTCAATTATATCTGAAGCTAGATTATGAACGTTTCTCTCTCCTTTATGATAAATTCCCAATCCTGGAATAAGTCCCTTTGCAACAATAGTCCGTGCTATTGCTGAATGAGCTATAGCATAACCATAGTTAAGCGCAGCATTTTCAATATAGTTTGGATTACTTCTCGTATAATTTTCATCGAAAAAACTATTAAAGTAAATTCTAGCAGCTTGTCCTTCAATATTACTTTTATCTCCATTATCAACGTTTGACGCTAATTCTTGTAATTTAGCAGTTCTATGTGCCTCTATATGATTTCTTCGCATTACTTCTGCTTGATTAACTATCTTTTTCTGAATAATCTCTTTCCACAATTCGCCTTTTAACTCTTTGTTCCAATTTAACTGTTTCATCATTTGCCGATATTGCTGTGTGTGACCAGTAACTGGTTGAATAACACATTCAGGTAAATACTTTTGGTTGCATAACAAAACTAAAATATTATTCTTAGATAACTCAATCATCAATCGGCTTGTTAATTTGCATGTTAAATCTTCTATGACTATAGCGAAAATATCACGTAAAGGTATCTTTAACTCATCATCTGATTTCTTCACTTTCAAGTTATCCAACTGTAAGGACAACTGATCGACATTGGAAATATGAATGATTCTCCAGCCCATAAAATCTCCCTTTAATAGTTATTTTTTATAAAAGAATTTACTATTTTCCTCGTTTTTATATCTTTGTCCAAGTATATCAACTTGTATTTTTTTGAATGTTTTTATATTTTTACCTATATTTTTAGTTATTCTATTGTTAGTTATATTATTTTGTTTGCAATATTCTCTATAATCATATTTGACCTTATTTAATTCAATCGTGTTTCGATTATCGTTATTTACTCCTATTAGCCTGTATTCTGTACCATCAAGAACGAGCAAGTCATTCTTATACAAACTGAATAAAAAGTTTTCCTTATTCTGTATCTTTTTATTTTCTAATTTCTCACTATAAGCATTTGCGTCAACCCTAAAACCATCTTTTTCCTCAAATAAATCGCTATATCTAATAGTTATAAATTTATAAATTCCATTTTCATTAAATACATCCATTCTAAACGGCTTTAGTGATAAGTTAACCACTTTTTTATCTTTCACCTTGTACTTATGTGAAACATCATAGTGTTCGTTTAATCTTTTCCCATAATATTTTATAGATTTAATTACAGGTCCATTTCCTCTTTTACTATATTTTTTCAAATATAGATTTTCCTCCTCAAAATATTGATGCAATGGATTTTTCGCTTCACTATATTGCTCAAAAATAAGTTCCAATTTTTCAAACGTCTGTGGATCATGATGATACATTAATATATCTTCAGGGTTCTTTTTTATTATCTTTTTTAATTTATCATTATCTGCATCGTAGATACCCTTAATTTTATTTATTACATATTCTTGATCATCTTTAATCCTTGTTGAAAATAGAGTATCGTTCATTAACTGACGATTAGGTTTCATATCCACTTTATGAGAATATTTATAACCTTTAAAGTTTTTGATAGCTTTAATCTTATTAATCTTTTCTGTAAAAGCTGCATTAAATTGATCTTCAGATAAAATTTCTCCAGTTTCTGTATCAAGCATGTTATCATTTGCATAAACTAAGTGATCCGCTTTAAAAGATTTTTTATACTCAAATATATGATTTGCCATTGCAACAATTAAAGCATCTTCCGCATGGTGCTTGAAATCTGCACCACGATCCTTATTAAAATCCCAAATTTTTCTGAGATAGTTAGTAAACGATCCATTTATAGATTTGATTTTTACATTTTGGTTATTTGTTACAAAAAATTGTTGCAATGTATTTAAAATTTCCCTGGTAACATATCTTGTGTCCACTAAGTTTCGATTAATAAAATCTTTTTGTACCGAAAATTTGTTTATATCACGTTCTTCTAGTAAATATTCTTTTTTCTTACGAGATACTTTTTGTGAAGACTTGGCTAATTGCAGAACATTTGCCTTGAACTTTTCATATGTTACAGATGTTTTATTGGATCGAAAATATTGAAATGGTGTAAGGTTTCCTTTCTTTTGGTTTTCTTCTTTTCGTACTAATACTTTGTTATTTTGAGAGTCATCAAATGAAACAGATCTAGGTATAATATGATCAATTTCATAATGTTGGGGATTATTCATTAAATCTTCTATTGGAATTGGTTCAATAGAGTACATACAAAGACCATCTTGTAAGTGCCATAATCTAAGCATATTAAATAAACCTTTTGAAGGACTTAGATCCATTGCATCTAACTTTTCTCGAACTTGCTTATTAAGCATCGAATTTCTTTTATTCAGCTCATTTACAAATTTCTTCTTATCATCACTATTCTTTTCTCGAGCTAACTCAACAACTATTTCGCTTGGAACTCCATACTTCTTCATAACCGCATTTATAATTCGAACCGTTTGCTTGAAGGATCGTTTTACAACTGGAGAAAGGATATATTCATCTATTTGAGAATAAGGAATATATTTTTTATTTTCATAATCTACATCTTTAGGTTTATAACCTCTTTCAGTAATTAATTGCATTTGATTTTTAGTGGTTTCCCACAGATCCGGTAATAATTGATCTATCATTTTCAAACTTAATGAATGTGTCCCGCTATAATTCAAATCACTTATTTGATCAATTTCTTCTTCATTTAAAGGAAGATTGATATTTTCGAGTTCTTGTTTGATATCATTTTTAGACTGATAAATAGTGGCTAATTCTGCAATTTCGTCTAATGTATTGATTGATTCTAAGACAGTTGGTTTGCTAGTTATTTTTTTAATATCATGATAGGTGGATAACGAGGTGAATAACGGTTTTCCTTTTGTATCGATACGGAACCCTTTTATGTCATGTTCATTTACTTTTATTTCTTTTGCTATACGTTTTATAGATACAGATTTATTTTTCTTAAATAGATTTTCAATAACTGATTCTTTTTCTTCTTTTGTTAATTTTGTATTTTCCTCACGGTTTAAAACAAGATTGTTTAAATCATTTAATAGATTAAAAAGTTGAGCAGAGTGACACTCTTTTACAGCCCTCAATTCATCAGGAAAATAACTACACTTTCCCATCATTTTTTCATACCACTTTTTAATATCCTGATCCCAGCCATATTCACTTCCGTAACCAGGACCATCATAGTATTCACGTCTGTTTTCTAATAATTCAACATAGCTTTTAATAAATTCGTCTGTAATATGGACATTATTTAGCTTTTGTGTTTCTAACATTTTCGTAGCCTCTTTTACATAATCTGAAGTCCGAAAGCGATTTTTATACCCTCGTACTTGTCCTTCCCCCTCTAACCTTTCTACCTGAATTTCACATATATACTTATTTTCTAAAAACTTGTTATTTCGCTTAATTTGTTCGTACGTAGATAATTCATTTTTGTTTGCTTGGTCGTCTTCTACAACATCTAAGTTATGTATCCCTCTTCTTTTAGCTAAATGAATTAATGCAATTGTCAGCTCTTCATTAGAAAGCGTATTCATTAATCCTTTTACACGAATATGGTAAGGTGTTTCTTTATATTTTTGATAATTAACTGTCTCTTCCTTATTCCATATCCCATGCTCATGTAACAACTGATACACTCTCTCTATCCGATGACGTCTTCTTCTTAAGAGACGTCTTGTTCCCCGGTAACTACGGCGGTTTTCATTAACACTTTTGTCAGCCTCAGGAAACAATCTTACTCCTGCGTCAATTATATTCTGATTTTGATCAATTATACCCCAACCTACTGATCCAATACCAATGTCTAAACCTAGTACGAATGATTGATTCATTATTTAAACCTCCTAACTCATATTTTAGTACATTATAACTAATTTTAGACTATTTTACTATCTATTAGGTAAAATTATACAGAAAAAAAACACTTACCTATAAAAGATAAGTGTTTTTTTCAGACCCTACTAGAGTCAATTCCGGCATAAAGCCTTATTTTAGTAGATTCTGTGTTTTTGGTAGTAATACAACCCGTCGGTTGTTATGAGACAATTACAAATTAACATATTTTGTATTTCTTGTCAACTTTTTATGGCAACTTATTTCCCGCAACACGATATAAATCATACCATTCCTCACGTGTTAAATTCACTTCCGATGCTTTCGCAATAGCTTGTAAACGTTCTGGATTCATGGTTCCTACAATTGGCTGCATTCTAGCCGGATGGCGTAAAATCCATGCAATCGCAATCGCAGATTTAGTTACACCTTTCTTGTCTGCATATTGTTGTAATTTTTCGTTTAATACTGGGAATTGATCATTATCCACAAATACACCTTCAAAGAAACCATGCTGGAACGGAGACCATGGTTGAATTGTCATATCATGAAGACGACTGTAATCTAGTATTCCCCCATCACGAACAATTGCTGGATCATGCTCCATATTTACATTAAGGCCAGCATCAATCATCGGGGTAAACATCAAGCTCAGCTGTAACTGATTAGCAATCAAATCTTGCTCAACATATTTTTTCAATAATTCAATTTGCATCGGGTTATGGTTACTCACCCCAAAATGGCGAACCTTTCCACTAAGCTTCAACTCATTAAAAGCCTCTGCGACTTCTTCCGGTTCAACTAGTGTGTCAGGTCTATGTAATAAAAGCACATCAACATAATCAGTTTTCAACCGCTTCAAACTGCCTTCAACGGAGGAAATAATATGTTCTTTCGAAAAATCAAAAAAGCCGTTACGAATACCGCATTTCGTTTGAATCACCATTTTTTCACGAATGGACGGATTCATATTAATCGCATCAGCGAAAACCTCTTCTGATTTACCGCCACCATAAATATCGGCATGGTCAAACATATCTATTCCCAGTTCCAGTGCATTCTCAATCACTCGATTCGCGTCTTGTTTAGATAATTGATCCATTCGCATACAACCTAAAGAAATTTCACCGACTTGTAAACCGCTATTACCTAATTCAAGCTTCTTCATTACATCACCCCTTCTATCCATTTAGCCTCATTTTAGCATAGAGGTGAATTGTAAGCGATTATATTGCTTGTTGATACAATTCTACTATTCTTCTATGAAATAGTTGACTAAGCATAAGAAAGGCTCCCATCAAGAAAATTACATGATGGAAACCTTTCTTATAATCCTTGTTGCAATTATAAAATATCTAGACGAGCAACTAATGCCAAGAGTACTTGTAATAATACTTGTGCATTAACTGCAATATCAGTATCAGTTGTTGTTACCTTAACACCTCGTGAGTTTTCAACATACGTGTGCTGTTTATTCACTTGGCTTGATTTGATCTTTTCGTTAAGCTCCTGCGTAATTAGATCAGCTTTATCACTATCGGCAATAGAGATACTAATCACCAAAGCAATAGCAGCTTGAAGCCCTACTTGTACATTTAAGGCAGCCTGCGTATCAGTTGTCGTAACTTCCACATCACAGGAATCTTTTATAATAATGGATTCCCAAGACTGTTGTACTGATTTGATTTCTTGTCTCGCATCTTGTGTATCATCATCATCAAATGGATGACACATTTGAGGGTCTAATGCATTCCATTTTTTTGACTTCGTGTTTTTACCTGTACTATAAACAGGTCTTCCATCCGAGTATCTTATGTCTCTCATAGAAACACCCTTTCTAAGTTATATTATTAATTTATGAAAACTCGTTTTTCTTGGAAAGGCTAGTTAACTACCGTATTCTATAAATAATGAAAAAATCTAATTCTCATCCTTTTCAGTTGTTTTCTTCTGGAGAGACTGGACACTTTGTTTTAAATCTTCTATCAGTTTCTTTAATTCTTCTCTATCTTCCTCACTAAGGTTTTTGCTATCTAATTGGATATTGTGTCGTTTAAGTGTAGAACCTACAAGCATATCAACAATTTTCTCGGATGTATCCTTAAAATTTTTATTACTCACCTTTTCACCTCCCATAACTAATAACAAAATTCTTATAAAACTTACCTTGAAGAGAGCATAGAAGTTATAAGAGATTTTGCTGTATCCAGACAACATGCATGTTATTTATCTTTCCGTAATACACTATGTATTTTCTAATTTTAAGTAAGTGCCTTCACCTAATTTTTTTATCTTTTTAATTGCGCTCGAACATTCCCCAGTAATAACTTTGCTATTTTTTTGGGACAAGTATGGATCTTACATATTAAAAAGCCGACTGCATTTTTTAATCAGCCGGCTTTAACATTTAATTGACAAGAACGATTTTAGTAATGGTAGATTAAAATGTTACAAATTAACTATTTTTCCTTTAACAGATTGTCTTTCATGTATTTGTTTCATTGCAAATCTCGCTATTGGCTGTGCAAGCAACAACTCAATCCAAAAAGCTACACCAAAGTTTCTTGGCCAAGTATGAAAGAAGTTTTCAAATGGTTCAATAGTTATTTGTTTTGTACCTATCCAATTGCCTAGTATTGTTAGAAGAATGGATAAAACTGTCACATTTAATAAAATATTTAATAAAACTCTCGCATTAAATCCATCTGTTTTTCCTACGAGTTTGGGAATCACTTTTCCGACTAATGGTTCTGCAACTAATTTAACTAACAAAATAACGACAATCCACATTATTGGAATGATCTTTAATGTCTCTATATACACTTCTTTGCTGAAGCCACGTTCCAATCCCATAATAATCGGGGCGATCGTATTTACCGAAATAATAGAAATAATTAGTAAAAAGATAATACCTTCTTTTTTGCTTCTAGGAAGCCTTGCTTCTACATGCGTATTGTTTCTCATCTATAACATCCCTTCTTTGTAACACTCTGTTATTATAGCGAGATTAACAATTTTTCATAAGTGAACATTTGTGAACGATCTCTAGTACTGTTAAAATTACATATCTTATTTAAAAATGCATCATATAAAATAAAAAAACTGAACTCCTTCTCTTAGGAATTCAGCATTTTATGTGAGAATTGACTGGTATCGAACAACAGATTACCTCTCCATCGCTAGATACAATGCACCTTTCACACCTGCTTCATCTGTAAGTCCTGGTGGTACAATATAATTATCGATTTCTTTTTCTGTTAAATGTGGCGAGCTTACATACCCATTCAGCATTTCTAGAACATTTTTTCGGATCAAAGGAAAGAGCTGTTGTTGTTTCATAACGCCACCACCCATAATAATCCGTTCTGGTGATAAAATGTAAATATAAGTTGTCAATGCCTGTGCTAAATAAAAAGCTTCCATTTCCCACACTTTCTCGTCATCTGCTAATTCGTAGCCTTTTTTGCCCCATCTTTTTTCCAATGATGGGCCGGCCGCAACACCTTCGAGGCAGTCACCATGATAAGGACACGTTCCTTGGTATGAATCCTCGGAATGGCGGCGGACTTTAATATGACCCATTTCTGGATGAGACAGTCCTTTTAATGTTTGTCCATGGTAATAAGCCCCGGCACCAATACCAGTACCAACCGTAATATATAGACAAGTATCTACATCTGTAGCATTGCCCCATTTTGCTTCTGACATAGCCGCTACGTTCACATCTGTATCAATGATAACCGGTATACCTAAGCTATCTTTTAATTTAGCGCCTAACGGATAATCAACCCAGTCTGTTTTTGGTGTTTGCTGTAATTGACCAAACGCAGGACTTGTTTCATTAATATCAATCGGACCGAAGCCACCTAAACCAAGACGCTCAATCCCCTTTCCCTCAAAGAAAGCTAACACTTTTGGTACGGTAATATCTGGATGCTCTGTTGGAATTACTTCTTTTTCAAGTATGTCTCCTTGATCATTACCTACCGCCAAAACAAATTTTGTTCCCCCAGCTTCTATTGCACCTAACTTCACGAATGTTCCCCCCTAAATCTTCTGATTTAACGACCATATTGATAGGTTGCCTTCGCTTTGGTTCTCTGGTGTTGTACTAAAAATGTTCGTCAACAATTCTTGAGGAAGACAACTTCATAGCCATTGACAAATACTTCCAATTAAGTGATCAATAAAGAAAGGAAAATCTCCCACTTGTCCTTCCAGATCACCATTGTCAGATGCCGGCCGTATAAGTTTGATTTTCATATCAAAATCTATTGTAGCATAATCGAATATCGTAATATATCCTTTTTCTCCAGTATTTATTGGTGGATTTCTACTAGGTTTCATTAACAACTCCACCAAGTAAATCAATCTTTCTTTTTTCAAGAATATCCCTTCTTATAGATAACATGGTTATAATAGCCCCCTGAGCTAGTGTCTCCTATCTTCTTAGAATAAAAAACCGAAAAAAAGCTGCAATTAATCATTGACTTTTTTGTATTAAGGCATATAATTTAGATCAAGGAAACTTTTGTGTGTTAGTCTATTTTTTTGCTCTGAAAGTTTCCTTCAAGAAACTTTATTAGAGGTGGATAAAATGACAAAAAGATGGTTTGTAGGATTTGTTTTCATTTTACTTCTACTCAGTGCATGTGGAGCAAATGATACTAGCAGTGACGCTAAAGAAATTCAAGTTGTATCAACAATTGCCCAAATAGCAGATGTAGTAGAAAATGTTGGCGGCAATCTAGTGGAAGTGGAAAGTTTAATGGGGTCAGGAGTAGATCCACATTTATACAATGCTGTACAGAGCGATATCGAAAAATTAGATAGTGCAGATATTATTTTTTATAACGGTTTAAATCTGGAAGGCCAAATGGATGAAATATTTAAACAAATGAATGATCTAAAACCAACTATAGCTGTTGGGGAGCAAATAGATGAAACAAAATTATTGGCAGACCCTGAAAGTGACAAGGTCTATGATCCACATATTTGGTTTGATATGTCAATCTGGAAAGATGTCGTGCAGATAGTAGCAGATGAACTCAGCAATTTGGCACCAGAGCATGAAGAACAATTCCAAGCAAATGCGGATCAATACCTGCAACAATTATCGGAGACAGAATTATATCTTGAAGAAAAAATTACTGAAATCCCAGCAGAAAGTCGAGTACTTGTCACTGCACATGATGCCTTCCATTATTTTGGGGTGCGGTACGGCTTCGAAGTAGTTGGTTTACAAGGACTTAGTACAGAATCTGATTACAGTGTCAGTGATCTAAATAAAATTATTGACTTAATAATCGATCGCAACATAAAAGGAGTATTTATAGAAAGTAGTGTATCTGAACGTTCCATTCAAGCAGTGGTAGAAGGTGCACAGGAGAAAGGACATACTGTACAAATTGGTGGAGAACTTTTCTCTGATGCAATGGGAGAAGAAGGTACAGAAGAGGGTACTTATATCGGAATGGTGAAACATAATATTGACACAATTGTCGAGGTGTTAAAATAGGAGGTTTTTCAAATGTTAGCACTATCTGTAAACCATTTATCTGTGCAATATCATCAACAAAAAGTACTGGATAACATTAACTTCCAAGTGCCAAAAGGGTCGATCACAGGTATTATTGGACCTAATGGTGCTGGAAAATCAACACTGATGAAAGCAATACTAGGCTTAGTACCAACCATTAATGGTTCGATCGAGGTTTTAGAGCAACCTTTTAGACAACAAAAAGATCTGATTGGTTATGTACCTCAGCGTAGTGAAGTGGATTGGGACTTTCCTATCAATGGATTAGATGTTGTCTTAATGGGACGTTATAAACACTTCAAGCGATTCCAGCGAATATCAAAAGAGGAAAAAAAATTAGCAATGGATTACCTGAGAGAAATCGGAATGGAACAATATGCCCAACGACAAATAAGTCAGCTATCAGGTGGCCAACAACAACGCATATTCCTAGCCAGAGCACTCGCGCAAAATACACCCATCTATTTTATGGATGAACCTTTTGCCGGAGTGGATGCTGCAACAGAAAGAATGATGATTCAATTAATGAAGCAATGGAAAGAAGAAGGGAAAACAGTATTAATCGTTCACCACGATTTACAAACTGTTCAAGAATATTTTGATCATATCCTTTTATTAAACAAAAAGATAATAGATTGTGGCAAAACAAGTGATATCTTTCATTCTGAGAATATTGAAAGAACATATGGTGGAAGCTTAAAGTTCCCATCATACGTTGTGGGGAATTCACTATGATGACAGAATGGATGATACTGTTCGAAAGTCCAAATTTCCGTTGGGTTTTGATCGGTAGCTTACTACTGGGATTTTCATCAGGAGTGATTGGTTGCTTTGCTTACTTACGCAAGCAAAGCTTAATCAGTGATGGAATGGCACATGCTACATTGCCAGGAGTGGCGTTTATCTATATTTTATTTCAAACCAAAGCACTACCAGTCCTTTTAATAGGAGCAACCATCACTAGTCTTATAGCAACATATTGCATCCAGACGATTATCCAGCAATCCAAATTAAAAGCTGATGCAGCAATCGGTGTAACATTGTCTGTTTTCTTTGGATTTGGGATTGTGTTATTGACTTATATACAGCAGAATATGACTGGCAATCAAGCTGGTATTGATTCTTTTATTTTTGGGCAGGCAGCCTCCATTGTGAAAAATGACGTTTATACCATTGGAATTGTTTCTTTACTCATTTTACTTCTGACGGTAATCTTTTTTCGTGAATTTCGCTATACAACATTTGATCTTAACTTTTCAAAAGGGATTGGTATCCCTGTAAAATGGGTCAACGGCTTACTATTTTCACTGTTAGTTGCTGTGATTGTCATAGGGATCCAAATGGTTGGCGTGGTATTGATCGTTGCTTTATTAATAACCCCTGCTCTTGCGGCAAGGTACTGGACAGACAGCCTTACTAAAATGACAATCATCAGTGGTTCCTTCGGAGCAATTTCTGGGTTGATCGGTACCATATTCAGTAGCATTGCTCACGATTTACCTACTGGTCCAATGATTGTATTAACAGCTTCTGCTTTATTCTTTATTTCCTTATTATTTGGAATAAAAAAAGGAATCATCGTTAGGAGGATAGCAGGATGACTACCTATACAATGTGGATAATTATTACCGGGTGTCTTGTTGGCCTAACCTGTGGTATTAGTGGGGCTATACTTGTACTTCGCAAAATGGCAATGATAGCAGATGCTATCAGTCACACCGTTTTATTAGGGATTGTACTGGCTTTTTTAGTTACCCAATCTTTATCTGGCTTTCCTATGCTTATAGGAGCGTTAATTATTGGATTATTTACAGCCATTTTTATAGAAATGTTACACCGATCTGGCATCCCATCAGATGCTGCTATCGGAGTTGTCTTTACATCACTATTTGCATTAGGAGTTGTATTAATATCGTTAATTGGAAACCAAGTTCATTTAGATGTAAAGCATGCATTAATGGGAGAAATTACATTCGTCCCTTGGAATCAACTGACCATTGCAGGTGAAACCTACGGACCTGTTGCTGTTTGGATGCTTGGCATAGTTTGTATCTTTAACATTTTGATGATCATCCTTTTTTATCGACCAATCAAAATTTCCACCTTTGATCCAGCCTATGCCAAACTAATTGGTATTCCAGTTGGTTTTATTCATTATTTGCTAATGTCAATGGTATCGATGTCTACTGTTGCTTCTTTTGATAGTGTTGGTGCTATTTTAGTGGTAGCCATGCTGATTGTTCCAGGGGCAACTGCTTATCTTATCAGTCAACGCTTTTTGCAAATGATCCTTTTAAGTGGACTTTTTGGTGTATTGGCAGCTATTAGTGGCTATTATGTTGCAAGTTACTGGAACGTTTCGATCGCAGGAGCAATGGCTTCCATGACAGGTATCTTCTTTTTGCTTGCGTTCTTATTTAGTCCTACTCAGGGAATAGTGATCAAAAAAATTCGGCATGTATGAGCAAACTGAAACGAAGGTAAAGGATGAAGGAATTTAAATGCATCCTAATTTTGGCGCTTGAAGCTAGACACCCCATTCTATAATCACGAAAAAGTGGAAGGGATTGCTTACAATGGCATCCCTTTTTTTAATTCTTGCTACTTTTTCTTTATTAACAAAGTTGCTACATCAAATAAATAATCTACCAGCCATCGAATAGCCGATTACATATCCAACCATAATAATAGTGACTTCTTCCTCATCCTCTTATTTTAAACACTGTCGACACGGAGAATGAGCATTACACGAACCGAAAGGAATGAGATGATGTTAATCGAGTGGTTTCTAATCATGGCTATCTTGACAGGAAGCTTCATTGTTATATTGAAGCATTTCGGATTACTATTATTGCAAATTATCTGCGCAGCTGTCGTTACAAATTTTCTTCCTGAAAGTTGGTTTTTAGCAGCTTTGCTTATCCAGGCAATATTCGGATTATGGATTCTACGTAAAGTCTTTCAAGCCGTACACTATCATTATCAACTGGAAATGGAACAAACACAGCGTATTTCCCAGCAGTATACAGAAGGTGGGAAATTTGGCAGGAAGAAAAACTTTTTATTATAAATCAACCAATAATAGGCATACCTCTTCGCTAGTCTTGCCAGCCTCTCGTACGATTCACACACACTTATAGGCTTGTTTGGAAGAATTCTGCTATAATATGTTATTAGCCATCATAAAAAAAGGAGTATCCTAACATGTTAAAGCAGTTTTTTTCTTATTATAAACCACATAAACGACTGTTTATTATTGATTTTTCCAGTGCTGTGATTGTCGCGATCTTAGAGCTTGCATTTCCAATTGCCGTGCAATGGTTAATTGATGAATTATTGCCTGATCGTGATTGGAACTTGATTGTGACAGTTAGTATCTTGTTATTTGCAGTCTATCTGCTCAGTACCTTCTTACAATATGTTGTCAGTTATTTAGGACACAAACTTGGCATTAATATTGAAACAGATATGCGGGAGGAATTATTTACACACGTTCAGCGCCAGTCCTTTCGTTTCTTTGATAACACGAAAACTGGTCATATTATGAGTCGTATCACCAATGATTTATTTGATATTGGTGAATTGGCACACCATGGTCCTGAAGACTTTTTCATTGCGATTATGACTTTTACCGGGGCATTCTGGATTATGTTCACTATCAACCCGACACTTGCCTTAATTGCCTTAGTGTTGGTTCCGTTGCTTGTTGCTTTGGTAACTTTCTGTAATATCGCCATGAACAAAGCATGGCACCAGATGTACCACAATATTGCTGGTGTGAATGCCCGTGTCGAGGATGCTGTATCTGGCGTAAGAGTCGTACAATCTTTTACTAATGAAGATTTTGAATTGAAACGATTCAATCATGATAATGGTCTGTTCCGCAAAGCAAAAATAAAAGCCTACAAAGTGATGGCTGGAACACACTCTAGCATTTATATGATGACCCGTTTCCTTACATTAATAGTCCTGGTTGTCGGTGCATGGTTAACTTACAACGGCAACTTAAGCTATGGTGAATTAGTCAGCTTTGTCCTTTATACCAATGTGTTAATTAAACCAGTCGATAAAATCAGTGCACTGCTGGAATTATATCCTAAAGGAATGGCCGGCTTCCGTCGTTTTCGTGAGATTCTCGCTAAAGAACCAGAAATTAAAGACGACCCTAATGCGATTGCAGTTGATAAGCTTTCAGGTAATATCCGATTTAATCAAGTCGACTTTTCCTATGATGAGCAAAAATCGGTGTTAGAAAATATAAATTTACAGATAAATCCTGGTGAAACAGTTGCATTTGTCGGACCTTCTGGTGCTGGAAAGACAACGATTTGTTCTTTGATACCAAGATTTTATGATATCAACGGTGGATCGATTACCATCGATGGTATCGACATTCGAAAAATGACGAAAAAATCATTACGTTCACAAATTGGAATTGTACAACAGGACGTCTTTCTCTTTACCGGTACTGTCCGCGAGAATATCGCCTATGGAAATCAACAAGCTACTGAAGAAGAAATTATCGACGCAGCGAAAAAGGCACATTTGCATGACGTAATTGCTGATTTACCAAATGGATACGATACGCAAATTGGTGAACGGGGATTAAAGCTATCTGGCGGACAAAAACAGCGGTTAGCTATTGCTCGTACATTCTTAAAAAATCCACCGATTTTAATATTGGATGAGGCAACATCTGCTTTAGATACTGAAACAGAACGAATGATTCAGCAATCACTTGATCAACTAGCGGAGAATCGTACGACTTTAGTTATTGCACACCGATTAGCAACCATTAAAGATGCTGATCGAGTAGTTGTTGTTACAAATGATGGCATTGCAGAAGAAGGCAGCTACCAAGATCTGTTAGCGAAAAATGGAGTGTTTGCACGTTTGCATAAAATTCAATATCAGCAAAATCAAGACTAAGTGCTTTCTGCACTTAGTCTTCTTCTTACCAAAATGAATCATCTAATGTTTTACTGATTGATTCAGCAACTACTGCTCTGTGATCAATCATGCTCTACTGATATTTTGACTGTAGCCCCTCTTTTTCATGACGAAAAGCATATATTCCAAGTTTTTCTTTTCACTTTTACGAATGAAGTGATACAGTAAAATATATGAGTCTTTTGTAATAGCAACATCATCTGATGAAAAATTTTCATTCATCATAAAAAACTTGAATAGGAGAGGTTGATCAATGAAAATCAAAAAACTTCTCAACATCCTTATTTTGGCCCTAATTGGTTTCACACTAGGCTACATAGGAGCCATGATTCTAAGTGTAAGTGAAATATCCTTAGTAACAATTATTCTGGCTATCGGGACGCTAACTATTTCCTTTGTGATTCATCTGATCATTCACGAATTAGGACATTTTGGTTTTGGTAAGTTTACAGGATATACATTTGTATCATTCCGGATATTTTCTTTTATTTGGATAAAAATCGATGAAAATATTGTTTTCAGACGCTTTTATCTTCCAGGCACAATTGGTCAATGTCTCATGAGGCCTCCTGAGCTAGTGAAAAATGAGCGACCGTTTAAACTGTACATACTAGGCGGCGGGTTATTAAATCTTATTGTCAGTGTTCTCGTGCTTGGTATTGCTCTTCTTTTTAATGTTCACTCTGTTTACATTCTCTCTTTTATTGCAGCCGGGTTTCTCACTGCAGCAGTAAATCTTATCCCTACAGGTATCAATGATGGCATGTTGCTCAAAAAGTCATGGAACGATGGCGAGATGCAACGCTTGCTCTACAATCAGTTGATCTTTAACGCACTAACGACAAATGGCACTCGTTATCAGGAAATTCACAGTGACCTAATCGAGATACCAGAACAACTCGATTATCACAATGTATGGCAGTTATGGCCTGTACTGGCACATTACAATCGTGCAATCGAAGCAGCTGATTTTCAGAAAGCAAAGGAACTCATTGATGACCTGTGGAAGAACATCGATAAAAAAAGCTTTTATTGGGGCGAAATCGCAAAAGAATGGATCTTTTGCCAATTATATTTTGATGTCAATCATACAGAGGTTAAGTCACTATTTAATGAAAAGAATGTCAAGACAAGCTTGTCTACTAAAATGATGAATAATCTACGGATCAAAGCAATGTATGAGTGGAAAGTCAACAACAACTACCAAGAGGCAAGAAAGCTATTCAACGAAGGCTTAAATAATACAAAATACCAGGCAAACGAAGCAGATTTGTTATATGAAACAGATTTAGTCATGCATTGTTTGCGGTCGATGAATCAGCAAGAGCCATTAGTATCCACGACCCATAATTAACATTTAAATGGACTTTCAAAGGATGAAAGTCCATTTAAATTTACACCGTTATGATATTTTTGTGCCATTTTTAACTACTTCATCAGGACTTAGTAGTACGACATCATCCTGCTCTGGTATTCCTCCTAAAACCAACACTTCAGATTTAAAGCCAGCAATTCGTAATGGTGGAAAATTAACCACCGCTACAACTTGCCTACCAATTAATTGCTCTGGCTTATACCTTTTCGTAATTTGTGCAGAGGATTGTTTCACCCCCAATGTACCAAAGTCAATTTTTAACTTTAGAGCAGGCTTTCTTGCTTCTTTGAATTGCTCTGCTTCTATCACTGTACCAATGCGTAAGTCTAATTTTGTAAAATCATCATAAGTAGCCACAAAATCACCTCAATTATTATTTATTTCCCACTTGTCTATCATCATCAGCACCATTAAAACTTGTAGTGTACTAAGATAAGAGAATAGGACTTCTTTCAAATGAACGAAATCCTTCAGATCAACTTCATACTGTCCGATATAAATCATATCACTTTTTTACACTGTATCACTGCTTAAGTTTTTTATATTAGATATATAAACTGTCGCAGCAAGAGTTATAAATATTGACGATTCTCAACATTACTTGAAGTAATATCTTGTTAGTTTAACTAATGCCAAACTATCATTTCTATCCAATACATTATATGCCATTTTTCGATATTATTTTCATTATACCATTTTTTAACTATTTTTTCATAAGAACTATTGATAAGAAAAATTGATACTTAGGTCCTAGTATCATCTCTCCAACCTCTCCACATCAACTTTTATCTAATAGATTGAATAGATTTTTTCAATTTCTGTTAAAATTTATTGGTTGTCAAAAACCTGCCCATAAGATAAAATACAATATATAGATGTTCAGCTATACAAAAATATCTATATATTGTATTAACGGCATCAACACTGTGAAAATGTGAGTTTTCGCAGTTTAGATAGTACATATATATATTCATTCATTAATCGCTCCAATCCGAGCGCTTTTATTATGTATTTGGAGGTTTTTTTCATGATAACAGAAGCTAAATCTATTAAACAATCAGTTACACAAGCTCTACAGGAAGCTGCAGAAAAATACGGATTAGATACGAAAGATATTCAACAACGTATCGAAGAATCTACAAAATCTGACAACGATGCGACACAAGAAGCTTTGTTTTACTCGCTGAATCGTATTGCAATGGATCAACCAAACTGGACATTTGTAGCAGCGCATTTTCATTTGACACAACTATATGAAGAAGCAGCCAAAAATCGTGGATATGATCAGCGTAACCAATATGGTGATTTTTATCAACTAGTAAAAACCTTAACTGATAAAGGCATTTATTCTACTGACATATTAGAGAAATATAACAAAGAAGAAATAGATACATTACAACAAGCAATTGATGCAAAGAAAGATAAGCTCTTTAATTACATAGGACTATTCTTACTAGCGGATCGCTATTTAGCAAGAGATCATGACAGAAATCTCTATGAATTACCACAAGAGCGTTTTATGGTTATTGCAATGACTTTGATGCAAAACGAAGTACCAGAAAAAAGAATTGAATTAGTGAAAGAAGCGTATTGGGCATTAAGTAACCTCTATATGACAGTAGCGACACCTACTCTATCAAACGCAGGTAAAAGCTATGGTCAGCTCTCTTCTTGCTTTATCGATACAGTCGATGATTCACTAGACGGGATTTACTTAAACAACTGGGATATTGCTCGCCTAAGTAAAGATGGTGGGGGTATTGGAATCTATTACGGAAAAGTACGTGCACTAGGGTCAGACATTAAAAAATTTAAAGGTAATTCATCTGGTGTTGTACCATGGATCCGTTTAGTAAATGATACAGCAGTTAGTGTTGATCAATTAGGTCAGCGACAAGGAGCTGTAGCCATCTATTTAGATGTGTTCCACAAGGATATCATGAACGGATTCTTAGACTTGAAAACAAATAATGGGGATGAACGTCGTAAAGCCCACGATATTTTTACAGGCGTAGCTATTCCTGACCTGTTTATGGAACAATTACAGGAAACAGATGCTAGTGGAAAAAGTATCGGTGAATGGCATACATTCTGTCCACACCAAGTGAAACAAATCATGGGCTGGAAAGACGAAAATGGTAATCCGCTGGGCCTGGAAGATTTCTATGATGAAGAAGATAAGAAATACTTTACCGAAAAATATTGGGAAGCTGTAAATCATCCATTATTACCTAGAAAAACATACCGCGCAATGGATATTATGGCTCGTATTATGATTGCTCAGCTAGAAACAGGAACGCCATATATGTTCTATCGTGATGAAGTAAACCGCCAAAATCCGAACAAACATAAACGTGGTGTTGGTAGAACATCCATCTATTGTAGTAATTTATGTACGGAAATTGCTCAAAATATGTCGCCTACAACAATCACTAAGGAATACCAAGACGAGGAAGGTAATATCGTGATTGTTCGTAAACCTGGAGACTTTGTAGTTTGTAACTTGTCATCTGTTAACTTACCGAATGCTGTACGTGCAGACGTATTAGATCGCCTTATCGCGATTCAGGTTCGTATGTTAGACAATGTGATTGATTTAAATACTATTTCAGTCGGGCAAGCGCAAGCCACTAACAAAAAATATCGGGCAGTTGGACTCGGTACGTTTGGCTGGCATCACCTTCTTGCACTCGAAAGCATTCACTGGGAATCAGATGAAGCAGTCGAATATGCAGACAAAGTCTATGAAGATATTGCTTATTACACGATCAAAGCTTCTATGGAATTAGCCAAAGAAAAAGGGGCATATTCAGAATTTGAAGGATCTGAATGGCATACTGGTGTGTACTTTGATCGTCGTGACTACCATTCTGACCGTTGGAATCAATTGCGTGAAGAAGTTGCCGCAAATGGCATTCGTAATGGCTGGTTAATGGCTGTGGCACCAAACTCTTCAACTGCGAAAATCGGTGGTTCAACTGATGGTATCGATCCGATTTATAATGTCGAATATGCAGAAGAAAAGAAAAACTTCAAATTTAAAGTGACAGCACCTGATCTCGATCACGTAACGTATAACTATTATCGTCGTGCACGCCATGAACTAGATCAAGTATGGAGCATTAAACAAAATGCAAAGCGTCAGCGTCATATCGACCAAGCGATCAGCTTTAACCTTTATGTTCGTCATGACATTAAAGCGAAAGAGCTATTACACTTACACAAAGCAGCATGGGAAAACCGACTAAAAACAACATACTATGTTCGCAGTACTTCTCAAACAGAAATCGAAGAATGCGAAGCATGCCATAGCTAAGACCAGCTCTTTTTACTAAGCAAATTCTTTTTTAGAGTGAAGATTTCTACCATTCTGTTTCAGAATGTGTACGATGTTTCACTTTGGTAGAATACTTCGCTGTCCGTGGACACGGTCTCAGCCTCCATGGAAAGGAAACATTTCTCTGTAGCGAGGTATTTCCACCATAAAAAAGCGGAAGAAAACAAATCTAGAACAAGTTTTTTACACTTTGTGGATTTGTCTTCTTCCCTATTATTAACAGAAGAAAAAATACACAGAACAAATGAAGGAGGACCTGTGAGATGACACAAGTCGATCAGCCTTTAACAAAGATCAAACTATTAAACCCAACCTATCCTAATAAAGCAACAGGAATTATTAACGGTGAATCATCCGGGCTGTTAAACTGGAATGATATCGCCTATCCACAAATGTATGATTTATACCAAACATTACTGGCAAACTTCTGGAAAGCACAGGAGATTAATATGCAGGATGACATCAAACAATGGGATAACTTGTCTGATACAGAGAAAGATGTTTTCTTACGTATTAATACACAGTTAGCTTCCCTTGACAGTCTACAAACGCCAACAATGACTCATGTGATGGACTATGTTACAGATTCCAGTTTCAAAGCAATTTTCGCTGTTATTTCACAACAGGAAGCGGTACACAATGAGTCCTATTCCTATATTTTAAGCTCACTTGTACCTTTACGGGAACAAAATGAACGCTTTGACCAAGCCAAGGAAGATCCAATTGTTCGTAAGAGAAACCAACTAATTCTCGATAGCTATGAAGCATTTCGTGAAAATCCGACACCACAACGCTTATTCGAATTAGCGATCAACTCGATCAATTTAGAGGGTATCTATTTTTATGCGGGATTTGCTTTCTTCTATCATTTGGCACGTCAGCAAAAAATGTTAAAAACAAGTACGATGATCAGCTATATTCAGCGTGATGAAATGCAGCACGCTTATTTCGTATCACAGTTCGTCCGGATTTTACTAACGGAAAATCCAGAGCTAAATACGGAAGAAAATATTCAATATGTTTATCAAACCGTTGACAAGGCGGTACAGTTAGAAAAAGAATGGGCAGATTACATTTTGAAAGATATTGAAGGTATTGATCTTGATGAATTCCATGGCTATGTGGAATACTTAGCTAACAAACGTTTCCGTCAAATTGGCCTGGACAATTACTATCCGGAACGTGATAACCCTATGGAATGGATCCATGTTTTCAGCGATGAAATGATGAATGAAACGAAATCAGACTTTTTCGAGCAAAAATCACGTACCTATACGAAAGTCTCATCATCAAACGGCTTTGACGAACTTTAATAAGGAGGCTTTTCATGATGAAGGCTGCAATTATTTATACCTCTGTCACTGGTAATACCTCTACTCTGGCAGAAATTATCGGTGAAAAAATGAGTAAACATAATATTGAAACCGAGCTAATCCCCGTTGATGAATTTCAACCTGAACGACTGCATGACTATGATATCGTCACAGTCGGCACTTACTCCTGGGATAATGGAGATTTGCCAATCGAAATGGAAGAAGTCTTTGAAGCTTTCGAAGATCAGGAGGTTAAGCATATTACCACTGGTGTATTTGGAACCGGAGATAGCTTCTACCCTTATTATTGTGGGGCAGTTGACATTTTTAGAGATATGCTTTACGTTCATACTAATCTTGCCGTTACCCTAAAGGTAGAATTAACACCGCAAGAAGAAGATCTACATCGATGTGAAAAATTTTGTGATCGATTATTAAGTGAATTTGCAGTAGTATCATAGCTTCAAAAGTTGATGTTCGAACAACATCAACTTTTTTCATGAAAGGAGAAAATAGATGATAGAATACCTGCTCATTTTTTTAGGTGCTGCAATACCCTGGTTGGAGATTGCGCTAGTGATACCTGTCGGGATTATTACAGGATTAAATCCTGTTCTCGTTATTTTAGTAGCTTTCATTGGAAATATGGTAACGATAGTAGCCTTAATTTTTGGTTATGATAAATTCAAACAGTGGCTGGCAAAAAGGAAGAAAGAAAAGCAACAATCAAAACGTCAGGACAGAGCGCGAACACTTTGGAGTAAATACGGCTTACCAGGTATGATTATGCTAGGACCAATCTTAATTGGATCTCACATAGCTGCATTTATCGGCATGACTTTAGGTGCGACAAAACGTGCGACATTAATATGGTCTACCTTCAGTATCGGTGCCTGGTCATTAGCATTTGGTATATTAACGGCATTAGGATTTGATTTTTTCACCAATTAAGAACAGCACTGTACACATGCAGGAGCAAGCAGCGTATAGAATTCTGGAATTAATTCCATGCCACTATAAATCGTAATCATTGCTTTTTTTCTGTGTAGAGAAATTCATATTCATGAAAAGTTGATATGTGATACAATGTTAAAGTCTTTCATATAGAAAAAGGAGGGATTCTATGGAACATGATAACGAACTTTCTCGTGCTACCGGAAATGCAAAAATGAACAAGCTGGATTTTCGTTTAGGCGCATTTGGTGCAGCTGTTCCTTTATTATTTTTCGTCATATGGGCAATCACAACTAGTGTATTACAATTATCTTCTGAGATTGGTCTTGTCCTTGGAGCCATTATCGGAATTACCTTAGGGTTATTTTTTTGTAAAAGTAAATGGGCGGACTATGCACAAGGATTATTTGATGGACTAGCACAACCAATTGGTGTCGTAGCAATGGTTGCGTGGTTTTATGCAGGAATGTTTGCACAAGTATTACAAGTGGGAGGACTTGTCGAAGGGCTTGTCTGGATCGGTATGATTACCGGCTTTACAGGAGGTCTTTTTGTCGGTATGACCTTTATACTTGCTGCTGTTTTCTCGACTGCTGTAGGTACCGGTTATGGTACGACGGTAGCTTTTTGTACATTAATGTTTCCTGCCGGGGTAGCGACAGGAGCAGATCCTACCATTTTATTTGCAGCGATTCTTGCTGGAGCTGTATTTGGAGATAACCTTGCACCTGTTTCTGATACTACGATTGTATCTGCCACAACCCAAGATGCCGACGTACCTGGTGTGGTGAAAAGTCGTTTTAAATATGCGATTGCAGCTGCAATTCCTACTTTACTTATATTTATTATCTTTGGTGGTGGAGGTTCTGTTGAGAACCAGGCTAGCATTGAAGCTACTACTGATCCAAGTGGATTATTAATGCTGATACCGTTTGCTATTGTCCTGTTTCTAGCAATCTCAGGCCATCATATTATTACCTCCTTAACCTGGGGAATCTTACTGGCTATCGCTATGTTTGTTCTATTCCCAATCGGCTCGTTCAGTGATGTGATTCGTTTCAATCCTGACTCAGATACGATTATCGAGGGTGCACTAATTAACGGTATTACTGGTTATATCAATATGGCTATTTTGATTTTGTTAATTGTGGCTGCTGCTCACCTATTACGGTTAGGCGGTACGATGCAGGTGGTTACCTCTACACTTGTTAAATGGATTAAAAACTCCGTTCGACGTGCTGAACTTTCGATCTGGGCAATTGTGGCCTTATTAAACAGTGCTATCACGATTAACACAGCTGCCGAAATTGCAGCGGCACCTTTTGTTCGTGAAATAGGTGAAAAATATAAAATTCATCGTTACCGTCGTGCAAACATGCTTGATGCGATCACATCAGCATTAGGTTATATCTTCCCTTGGGGGGCACCAGTATTGCTTGGCTGGTCCACGATTAGTATGATGCGGGAAACATATGAATGGCTCCCGGTTGTTGCGCCAACAGCTGTTTTCCCTTTTGTATTCCAAGGCTGGTTCCTTGTTATCGTCATGTTAGTGGCTGCATTAACCGGATGGGGATTACGTTACCAAGGGAAAAATGGAGAGGAATTAACACAACCACCTAAATAAAGAGCTATTCACGAGATATCAATTAAAGTTGACGAGATACCTAATCCCATTCGCTAGATATCGACTACTACCTCGCAAACAAAGACACGTTTCTTGTGAAGACTTGGCATTTTGTTGCCAAGTCTTTTTTCTTTACTAGACTCCGTTAAACTTTTATCTAGTGAAAAAGTTGGATTGATTAAAATAATTTAAGTGAAATAATACACATTGTTTTTTAATTGTGTTACAATTCAACAGTAAGTCAATAGTACTGTGATTATCTACCTATAATACAAGAGCAAACCTATTGAAAGATAGGGACGCAAAGCCACGGGTCTAAAGGTAACTATGATAGCCGGGCTGCTATTATTGAAGATTCCTATCTTCATACGGGTAGCTCTTTTTGACAAAATGAACGATCTTCACAGATTAAGAAAGGAGTTACCTTAAAATGAATGGTAAAAATCGAGTTGGACTTATCTTTTCCTTCGGCGTTCTTCTTGCTTCGGTGTGCGTCCACGTGTTACACCGTGTGCTTCATGTATCTCAAATGTGGCATGCTCATCATGGTTCATCGGCAGCACAGTCAGCACTTGTCTTGAATATTCTTTTGTTTATTCCAATTATGCTCTTTCTTATGACCTTTCTATTGTATCTTCGTCATAAGGAACATAAACTTATCCCCTTTTTCATTACGTTAACAATCACCTTCAGTAGTATCTCCATGATTGCTGGTGGTGAAGGAATGGTAGAATATCACTTTTCGATATTTATGGTTGTAGCAATGATAGGTTATTATGAGCGAATTGATCTAATTAGTATCATGACAACCATATTCGCATTCCAGCATATTTTAGGTTATTTTTTCTTTAGTAATTATGTGTTTGGTACAGACTCATACTCATTTTCGATGTTATTGATTCATGCTTTATTTTTAATTGCTACATCGATAGCAGTAGGTTGGCAAGTGATCCTTAGACAGCGACTGACAGAGAATTTAACTGAAAAAGAGACCCATCAAAAAATGCTGGAAGGAATGCTGGAAAAATTAGCTGAAACAACAGAGAAACTAACAAACACCTCTCAATTAGTAAATGAATTAGATGAGAAAAACAAAGCAATTATGGAGAAAAATGTGGCTCATACTCAAAATATTGCCAAAGATGCTGTACTACATAAAGAGAAAGTAAGTAAAAATGTTCAGCATATGCAAACGATTGCGAATAAAATGCAGGAGATAGATGCTCAATCCGCAGATGTTTCTCAAATTACGAAAGAGACGGATCAGCAGGTAAGGCTAGGTAATGATACACTGAAAAAAACGATAGAACATATGAATGGGATGATTACATCTATCAGCAAAACAGCTGAAACATTCCAGTCTCTAAGTAACCGTTCTTCTGAAATTAGCAATATTATTCAATTGATCACCGATATATCAGCACAGACGAACCTATTAGCATTAAACGCTGCTATTGAAGCAGCAAGGGCAGGAGAACATGGCAAAGGCTTTGCGATAGTAGCAGATGAAGTCAGACAACTATCAGAGCAAACCGCTGATGCTGCAAGTCAGGTAACCAAACTAATTCAAGCTATCCAAGACGATACGGCATCATCGGAAAATTCGTTACATGAAACGATACAAAAGGTAGAGACAAGTGAACAGAGCATGAAAAGAACAAGTGAAATATTTCAGGACATCTTTGAATCTGTTATAGAAGCGAAGGATCACTTAGAAGTAATATCTCAATCAACAGATGAGGCTGCTGTTGTGACAAAAAAGACGATGCAAGCCATGCATTCGATGCAAGAGCTTGTAGAAGAAACGGCACTAGATGCCAATATTGCAGAGAAGACTACAGAAGAGCAAAAAAGAGAAGTAGAGTATTTATCTACATTAATAAATACTTTAAATGAAATAACGGGAGAATTAAAAGGACTAATGCAAGAAATTAAATATGCTAAATAGTCCAAAGTACAAAGCGTGGTACTTATACTCTAAGTACCACGCTTCTTTATTAATTTTGGCTAAGACACTTTATATATTCTAATTGATCCATTTCTTTTTTTACTCGTGGTAGGTCATTTGACAAAAAACGGATTAAATAACCGGCATCTCGTAATCTCGTCATACTTACCTGATGCTCTTTTGATGAATGATTCCATTTTTCTTCTTCTAATACAATTTCTCTATCTATTAACCAAACACTCGCAATGAAATGATAATCTCCCATTACCCCAAAATGCTTTACATCCTGGCGGCTTGGCTCAAACCGTAAGCTATCATAAACAAGACAGTCATCCTCCATCCAGACTTCCAGTTGTGTATGGCACTTCTCAAATGTGAACCGTTCTCCCCGTTTTTCCCGTCCTGGATATAATATTTCTTCCCAGTAGAAATGACTGTCTTCTTTCATAGTAACCTTTGTATGACTTTGAAATGCACTCTCAGCAAAAGGGATGACCTCTTCCCTCTTCCATGTTAAAGATGCTTGTTCAGCTAATTCGATATCGACCTGCTGTCTGCTCGGATTACCATTATAGGCTGGATATACTTTGGTCGCAGCCTGGGGATGCAGGGTGACATTGGTGCCCTCGTCTAACCGTATCCGATATCCGTTGGTATCTCCGGCTACAAGCCCTCCAGAAGATTCCATTAAGTACACTGTAATATCGTCTGGATTATCGACATATAAGCCTCTGCTTGCTTTTAATGGTGGTTGATTATAGACATCTTTCATCAGCGTTTTCTGGTTACGTAATGTAAAATAAAGCTCAAGCTTCCCGTCCATTACGATACTTCGCTTCCTTCTAATAACATGGCATGTTGGATCCATTGAATCACTTCTGGAATACCATCACCTTTTTTCACATTGGTAAAAACAAATGGCCGTTCTTTTCTTGCTTCTTTTGCATCGATTTTCATTTTATCAAGGTCTACTTCTACGTACGGTGCTAAATCGATTTTGTTCACGAGTAAAAGGTCAGATCTTGTTACACCTGGACCGCCTTTTCTGGGGATATCACCACCTTCGGCTACATCAATAACATAAATGTAACCGTCTACCAGCTCCGGACTGAAGGTTGCCGATAAATTATCACCGCCACTTTCCAATAAAATAATATCAAGATCATCGAAGCGTCGTTTTAATTCATCGATCGCCTCAAAATTCATCGATGCATCCTCACGTATAGCAGTGTGCGGGCATCCCCCTGTTTCCACACCGATTATACGGTCTTCTGGCAGAATTCCTTGTTTGATTAAAAATTGCGCATCTTCTTTTGTATAAATATCATTGGTAATAACAGCAATACTATATTGATGGACCATTTCTTTTGTTAATTTTTCTACGAGTGAAGTTTTCCCAGAACCAACTGGTCCTCCTACTCCTACGATAACTGGTTTCATACTGCATTCTCCTTCCTTAAGATATAAAGAGCCGTGACCTCAAATATTTATGTTGCATCGACGCAAGCTCAAGTCCAACAGCATGATTGGACAGATGAGACAAGTCACGTCCTAATATGTTAACTGTTGCTTTTTCCATTTCTGGTATTAAGCGGTGAATCACTTCAATCCCTGCCTTTTGTCCAAGTGGAATAGCCCGAACGGCATTGTGAACAAGTCCGACCGTTGATGAATACAAAAAAGTCAGCAACGTTGTATACAGATCAAAAGCTAAATCTTTGGCATAAAGACTATATACGATCGGAAAATGAGCGATCACCCTTTTTTCCTGTAAGAGCTGATGCCATTTCTCCAAGGACGGTGTTTCACTGACAGGTAATACCGCCTTGACAAATTGTTTACCGATCATACTGCTTGCTTCTCTTGTTTCGTCTGGATTTTTACTTGCATCACATATTTTTTCCAAACGGATTAATGCTGTCATTTTCTCTTCTTGATAAGCTTCCTTTACAAAAATACCATCTGTATAGGCGACATTTTCATGAAGATAGATTTGACAAAAGTGAAATAAATCTTCCTTTGTCCTGATTAAGTCAGCTTGAATAAAGGTTTCCATACCAAATGAATGGGTATAGGTACCAATCGGAAAAGCGGAATCATGTATATGCATTAAATAGAGAAACTTAGTGTTGATGCCCTCTGTATTTAAATGGCTCTGTGAATCTTCTTTCTGTCTTCTCATATTTAACACCTACTTCATCAAATAAACGTTCGAGCGTCTCATCATAGCGGACAACAATTTCTGATTCTGAAATTAGACATGGTGTATGGCGGTTACCTAGTTCAAACGCTGCTTTTCCCATTTGCACGATATTTTCTGGGTACACAACATACACTTTTTCTTTCTTCGTACGGATCACAATTTGTTTTTCATCATCCTCATAAACAACATCACCAACTTTTAATGGGGCTTTTTCCTCTAGGGCAATCGCGACATCTGTACCCTTATCTGTTGTCTTTCTAATAATCCGTTTATTTAATTCATCCCAATCAAGTTCGATCCACTCTCGGTTTGGGTGGTCTTTTGGCTTTTCTTCAATATTTTTGATTACTTCTTTTGTTAACATCTGTTATCCTCCTAGAATAAATAATAACGTTGGGCCATTGCCACCTCTTCAAAAGGTTCGCAAGTAATGATCTCACCATCCAGTTTGACTTCATATGTTTCCGGATCCACATCGATTTGTGGGGTGGCGTCATTCAATGGCAGGTCCTTCTTTCCAATATTCCGACAGTTTTGCACAGGCCGAACCAGTTTCTGTAAACCTAACGCTTCATGAACCTTATCTTGATAGGCTGCCTGAGAAAGAAAGGTAATAGCGGTTTGATATTTCGCTTTTCCTAACGCACCGAACATTGGGCGCATCATTACCGGCTGTGGTGTCGGAATTGATGCATTGGGATCACCCATTTGTGCATAGGCAATCATTCCACCTTTTACAACTGTTTCAGGTTTAGTTCCAAAAAATTTCGGATCCCAAATCACGACATCAGCCAGCTTACCAACTTCAATCGAACCAATCTCTGCACTCATTCCATGCGTAATCGCAGGATTAATCGTATACTTTGCGATATAGCGTTTGGCTCTTGTATTATCATTTTGTGCGTGCTGATCTTCCTCTAAGAAGCCTCGCTGTTTTTTCATTTTATCTGCCGTTTGCCATGTTCGGGTAATGCTCTCACCGACACGCCCCATTGCCTGTGAATCAGAAGAAATCATACTAATAACCCCTAAATCGTGCAGTATATCTTCTGCTGCGATCGTTTCCGGGCGAATTCGGGAATCGGCAAAAGCGACATCCTCAGGCACGTTATGATCCAGGTGATGACAAACCATTAACATATCCAGGTGCTCATCAATCGTATTGACCGTATATGGTCTCGTCGGGTTAGTCGATGATGGCAGCACATTTGGAAAGGAAGCAATCTTCATGATATCTGGTGCATGCCCGCCACCTGCACCTTCTGTGTGATATGTATGAATAACACGGTTACCAATCGCCTTAACCGTATCTTCTAAAAAACCTGCTTCATTTAATGTATCGGTATGGATCGCGACTTGTACATCCAGTTCGTCAGCCACACTAAGACATTGACTGATCGCTGCCGGTGTAGTCCCCCAATCCTCATGTAATTTCAAACCAATCGCACCAGCTTTTATTTGCTCACGTTGTGGATCAGGTGACGAAGCATTTCCTTTGCCTAAAAAGCCTATATTGACTGGATACTCTTCTGCTGCCTCCAGCATTCTATGGATATTCCATTCACCAGGTGTACATGTTGTTGCGTTCGTACCTGTCGCAGGTCCGGTACCACCACCGAGCATTGTCGTTATTCCAGCTGCCAGCGCGACTTCTATTTGCTGTGGACTGATAAAATGGATGTGAGCATCAATTGCTCCTGCGGTAACTATTTTGCCTTCACAGGCAATTACTTCTGTCGAAGCCCCGACAACCATATTCGCTGTGACACCTTCCATCACATCCGGGTTTCCACCTTTGCCAATCGCCACGATTCGGCCATTCTTCATCCCAATATCCGCTTTAACAATACCGGTATAATCAAGTATCAATGCATTGGTTAAGATTAAATCTAGCACCTGTTGATCCCGAGTTCTTGTACTGCTTTGTCCCATACCATCACGCAATACTTTCCCTCCGCCAAATACGCTCTCATCTCCATAGGTCGTGAAATCTTTTTCCACTTCGATCCATAAATCGGTATCAGCCAGTCGGACTTGATCACCAGTAGTCGGGCCATAAAGAGCTGCGTATTGCTGTCGTGAAAGCTTCATTATAAAACTCCTTTCTAAAACCCCTTTTTCCTGATTGTCTCGGTAATTTCTACCGTTTCTGCTACACTACCGTTTGTCAGGTTATTTAAGCCGTATACATGTTTGTTCCCAGCTATTTCGACAAGTTCGATTTCTTTTTCCTCGCCTGGTTCAAAACGGATTGCCGTACCTGCTGGAACATTCAGACGCATCCCAATCGCAGTCGGTCGGTCGAAGGCAAGCTCACGATTCACTTCGGGAAAATGATAGTGCGAGCCGACTTGGATCGGTCTATCTCCTTTATTAGCTACTTTGATTGTTTTCAACTTTCTGTTTTTATTAATGGTAATTGCTTGTTTTGCTAATTTGATCTCACCAGGAATCATCGAAAAAAACCTCCTTACGTTATCGGCTGATGGACAGTAACAAGCTTCGTTCCGTCCGGAAAAGTTGCTTCAATCTGCACACTTTCAATCATCTCCGGCACCCCTTCCATCACCTCGTCTGCCGTCAAAACTTGCTTGCCTTCCTGCATTAATTGGGCTACTGTTTTGCCTTCACGAGCACCTTCTAATAAATAACAACTAATTAAAGCCGTTGCCTCTGGATAATTTAATTTTAAACCTTTCTTTCTCCTTTTCTCAGCCAATTCACCCGCTAAGAATAGCAGTAATTTTTCCTGCTCGACAGGCGATAACTTCATAATAAATCCCTCCAATCAAACACTTAAATAACGATATACCTCTTCATCTTCCACTTGATCTATTGGATTCTCATAAACGATCGAACCATGGTCTATCACATATAAATAGTCGGCAACACTTTTAACGAAATCAAGATTCTGCTCAACTAGAATCATCGATGTCGTCGATGTTTGTTTGATATCTACAATGACATCTTGAATTTCCTGTACGATGTTCGGCTGAATTCCTTCGGTCGGTTCGTCAAGTAACAAGAAAGATGGATTGGATACTAATGCTCGAGCGATAGCCAATTGTTGCTGCTGTCCACCACTTAAATCCCCACCATTTCGTTTAGCAAAATCCTTTAAGATCGGAAAATAATCATATATTTTCTCATCAACTTTCTTTTGATTACCTGCTTCAAGTCCAATTTGCAAATTTTCATAGACCGTCAGCTTCGGAAAAATTTCTCTTCCTTGCGGGACATAACCAATTCCTTTTTGAGCACGTGAAGAGGAACGAGCTTTGGTAATATCTTCAGATTGATAATGGATCGATCCTTTTTTGGGATGGAGAATACCAATGATCGTCTTTAATAAAGTCGTTTTGCCTACCCCATTTCTTCCCATCACACAAATTACCTGATTATCCTTTACTTCCATATCAATCTCCCGGATTACCATGCTTTCTTCATAACCTGCTTCCAGTCCCTTAATTGACAACATGCTCCTCAACCTTTCTGCCTAAATATACTTCCCTTACTGTCGGGTCATTTTGCACTTCTTCCATACTACCTTCAAATAGTAATTGCCCCTCATGCATGACCGAGACAATATCAGCATACTCCTTCACAAAGTCCATATCGTGCTCGACTATTAATACGGCTCGATCCTTGGCAATTTTAGTAATTAGTTCCCCTGTTTTATTACGCTCCTTCTTCGACATCCCCGCAATCGGTTCATCCAATAAGACAATATCTGGCTCCTGCATTAACACCATCGCAATTTCGAGCCATTGCTTTTGACCATGTGCTAATGAGCCTGCCAGCTGATTTTCTACTTCCTTCAAGCCGACTAATGCAAGCATCTCATTGACCTTCTGTTTTTGTTCCTTTGTCCATTTCGCCTTAAGCATGGAAAATAAGTTTTTCTTCTGCTTCATGGCAATTTCCAAATTATCTATTACGGTTAAATGTTGAAATATGGATGGAGCCTGGAATTTTCTTGAGATACCTTGGTGGACAATTTGGTCTTCTGAAAGTTTGGATAGTTCTTTCGTTCCTTGTAATGTTATGACGCCTGCGGTTGCTTTAGTATTGCCACAAATCACGTCGAGTAATGTCGTTTTTCCTGCTCCATTAGGGCCAATCACAAAATGGACAGAATTCGGCTGAACAGTAAAATCCAACTGGTTAATCGCTTTAAACCCGCTAAAGTCAACTATAACTTTTTTCAACGTCAACACTGCTTGAGACATCTTGTTTTTTCCTCCGATCACTCCATTTTTCAAATATACCAGTTATTCCTTTTGGTAAGAAAACAACAACAAGTACGAATAACAGCCCAAGGAAATATGTCCAGATATCAGGGTACGATTCACTGAAACCAGTCTTCGCAACATTGACAAGCACTGCCCCAATAACCGGGCCAATGAGTGTTCCACGTCCACCTAAGGCAACCCATAGTACCATTTCAATGGATGGAATAATCCCAATCATCGTAGGTGAAATAATTCCAACTTGTAAAACGAATAACATACCGGCAAGCCCTGCTATTGCTGCAGATAAAGTATAAATAAATGTTTTATAGGCAGAAGGACTGTAACCAAGAAATCTCATACGATTCTCTCCATCGCGAATGCCGACAAGTATTTTACCGAATCTTCCTTTCACAAGCTTCCTAGAAAAGAAAAACACAAGACCTAATACGACTACAGTGATGATATAAAAGGCTGTCTGGGTGGAAGCTGCATTTACCTGAAAACCAAAAAATGTACTGAAATTAGTTAGTCCGCTTGAACCACCAGTCAGGTTTTGACTTCCAACAAATAACGTAACAACTACTAACACAAGCGCCTGTGACAAAATCGTAAAATAAACACCACTAATTCTGTTACGAAAGGTTAAATAACCAAGAAAGAAAGCAACCAATGCTGGAAGCAATATCCCAAGCAGCATCGCGACGATCGGATATTGAAACGGAACCCAAATAAGAGGAAGTTCACTCATTCCGCTCCAAGCCATGAAATCTGGTAGTTTCCCCCCTGTTGCTTCCAGCTTCAAATACATCGCCATACAATACGCACCTAAGCCGAAGAAAATTCCGTGACCTAGACTTAAAACACCTGTATAACCCCACAATAAGTCCAATCCAATTGCCAAAATAGCAAACGCTAGAAATTTACCTAATAAATTCAAACGAAAGTCTGACATAAAAAGGGGAGCTAGTAACAACAACAGAAAAATCAAACTAAAAATAATTTTCTGACTCAATAGTTTCTGATAAATCGTATTTTGCATGATTCAACGCTCCTAAATTATTAATCTAGTGATCTTGAACGTGACATGACAAGACCTGATGGACGCCATTGTAAGAAAGCAATAATGACGATAAATATCAGTACTTTTCCTAATGTTGCATTTGTCACATATTCAAAAACTGTATTTAAAACACCGATTCCAAAAGCTCCTGCTACTGCTCCAAATAGTGCACCAACACCTCCAACAACAACTACCATGAAGGCATCAATAATATAGCTTGTTCCTATTGTTGGACCGATTGCTCCTAATAATGTCAGTGCGCAGCCTGCAACACCAGCGAAACCAGAACCAATGGCAAACGTCAGCATATCTACTTTTCTCGTAGAAACACCTAAGCATTCTGCCATTTGTCTGTTTTGCATAACTGCTCTTACTCTTCTGCCACTTGCCGTCCGGAAAAAATAATAATAAATACTAAGTAAACAAACGATCGATAAACCTAAAATAAATAATCTTGAATAAGGTAGAATTAATGCCCCTATTTCCAATCCTCCAGACAAGAATGATGGACTAGTTACCCCTACATTCGGTGCACCAAAGATCGATCTTGCTGTTTGCTGTAAAATAAGACCGACTCCCCATGTAGCTAGTAAACTATCAAGTGGTCGCTTATACAGGTGACGAATTAAAGATACTTCTAACAGCATCCCAATCCCCGCTGCCACAATTAAGGCAACTGGGATAGAAATAATAAAATATAAGTCAAAGTATTCCGGTGGAGCATAACTGATAAAAATATTTTGAATAACATAAGTAATATAGGCACCAACCATGATTAATTCACCGTGGGCCATGTTAATGACATTCATTAAGCCGAACGTAATTGCTAGCCCCAATGCTATTAATAACAGGATCGAACCAAGACTTATTCCATTAAATAAGGTTAAAATAATTTCATTCAATCCAAACACCCCTTTCCTGATGAAGAAGGAAGCGGGCACTTAGCCCGGCACCTTCCCTATCCTATTTAATTGCCAACCTATGTGTATTTTTGTGACATTTGATGTAAACTAGTCAGTAAAAAAAATTGTTTTTTATTATTTTTTATATAATTTATTCTGCTAAGGATTCACTCAAATCGGATGCCCAATCGTATTCCTCTAGGTAAGGATCAGGCTTAACAGGTTCGTCTGTTTTCCATAACTCCGCAATCATACCATCACTTTGGACTTCTCCAATCCTTACTGTTTTATAAACATGTTGATTGTCTCCGTCAATGGTTACCGTTCCATTTGGTGCTTCAAATGTAATGCCTTTTGCTGCTTCTCTAACAGCATCTACATCGGTTGTGCCTGCTTCTTCCACTGCTTGTGCCCATAAATAAACACCGAAGTATCCTGCCTCAATCGGATCTGCAGTGACGGCATCCTCCCCATATTCCGCCTGATAGTTAGCAACAAATGCTTCGTTTTCAGGTGTATCTGTTGTTTGATAATAGTTCCAGCTAGTTAAATGTCCTTCAATGACATCCGTGCCAATCCCTTTAATTTCTTCTTCAGCAACACTAACTGATAAAACTGTTACATCATCTGACGTAATACCTGCATCTTTTAATTGTTTAAAGAATGCAACATTACTATCGCCATTCAATGTGTTGAAGATAACATCGGGATTTTCATTTTTGATTTTAGCAATGACCGTATTGTAATCAGTATGTCCTAATGGTGTATATTCTTCTCCAACTAACGCTGCACCCTCATTATCCAATTGTGCCTTAATTGCTGCATTGGCCGTTCTTGGAAATACATAATCGGAACCTAACAAGAAGAACGAATCTCCTCTATTTTCCAATAACCAGTCTACTGCAGGTACAATTTGCTGGTTTGGTGCTGCACCTGTGTAGAAAATATTAGGAGATGATTCCATCCCTTCATACTGTACCGGATAAAATAATAAACCATTATGTTCTTCTACAACCGGTAGCATCGCTTTACGACTCGCAGATGTCCAGCCGCCAAAAATTGTTGCTACTTCATCCTGTTGTAGTAATTTATTAGCTTTCTCAGCGAATGTTGGCCAATCAGAAGCACCGTCCTCGACGATCGGTTCTAATTGTTTACCTAACACACCGCCGTTTTCATTAATTTCCTTGATGGCAAGAAGCTCTGCCTGTTGTACCGATGTTTCGCTGATAGCCATTGTTCCACTTAATGAATGTAAGATTCCCACTTTGATTGTATCCTCATCATCTTCTTCATTGCTTGTACTTTCCTCGGTTGTGTCTGTTTCTTCTGTTTCTGCTTCAGCTGGGTCTGTAGCATTTGCTGCATTATCTGCTGCTGAACATGCCGCCATCAAGATGGCTACTAACCCTAACAGTAAAAAATAAAATAAATTCTGCTTTCTCATTCTTCCTGCCCCCATCTAATATTTAATTAGTATACAAGGATAAGGCTAGCAAATAAAAAAAATCTAATCTAATGGTATGTGAGATTTTCTTACATTATTTTTGAAATATTCTGACATATTCAAGTAGATTTATTTGTCATATTCTAGCGATTAATAGAATGATCTTGTTAAGTAGATCCAACTGAGTGATGTGGGAGGAGTCGTATTTTTTGAAGAGTATATTTTCTGTCCAAACACAAGAAACCTCCTTATTAAAAAGGAGGTTTGTATATTGTAACAATATGTATAGGTGATAAGTAAATAGTTATAGGAATATAGACAGTTGGCTGATCCGTTCACACGCTTCGCTTAACCTTTTCTCATTATCCAATAAAGCTATACGAACATATCCTTCACCCGAAGTACCGAACCCGTTCCCCGGTGCGACAACAACATGGGCTTCTTCTAATAAAAACTCGGCAAATTGCTCGGATGTGTAGCCAGTCGGTATAGGCATCCAAACAAAGAAAGACCCATTACTCGTCCCGCCATGCCAGCCAATCTCTTCTGCTTTTTGTAAGAAAACATTTCTTCTGTGCTCATATATCTCATTAAGTTCTTTGATTGCTGCTTGTCCTTTTTTTAGCGCTTTTTGTGCTGCCGCTTGAATAGCCCCAAAGATACTTACATAGTAATGATCTTGAATTAGTTCAATCGCTCGGATGATAGATGGATTTCCAACAGCAAACGCCACTCTCCAACCAGCCATATTAAACGTTTTCGATAATGTATACATTTCTATCCCAATCTCTTTTGCCCCAGGTGATTGTAAAAAGCTTTGCGGCTTTTCACCATCATATCCGATTGCACCATAGGCAAAATCGTGAACAACACCAATGTGATGCTTGCTTGCTACCTCAACTGTTTGATCAAAAAACTCCTTTGTGGCAGTTGCTGCCGTTGGATTGTTAGGATAGTTAAGAAACATCAACTTTGCCTGATCCAAATCATTAGCAGCAAGCTTTCGATAATCAGGTAAAAAATCATTCTCCTTCCATAATGGCATATGTATAGCTGTTGCATTGGCTAGTGCGATTCCTGACATATAATCCGGATAACCTGGGTCAGGAACAAGCACTTTGTCATTCGGGTTCAATAGACATTGACTAATTTCCACAAGACCTGTTTTCGAGCCGAACATAATCGCTACTTCTGTTTCAGGATCAACATCCACCTCATATTCCCGTTGATAAAAATCTGCTATCTCTTTTTTCAAGAACGGATACCCTTGAAAAGGTGAATATTTATGAAAGGATGGATTTTCACTTGCTTCCTGTAATGCTTTCACAATAAAATCAGGAGTAGGCAAATCAGGATTGCCTTGGCCTAAATTTATGACATCATGACCTTCATTAACTAAGGACTGTGTCTTTTTTACTAATTTTGCAAAGAACTGCTCCGGCAATCGCTTTAGCCGATCTGCATATTCGAATTGTGCCAACTTCATCACTCTCCATATAAATGTGGTACGCGGCTTTCAAACACAGGAATGCTTTTGCGTATGTCTGTTACCTTGCCTAAGTCGATACTGGCACTAATAGTAGTTTCTGTCTCTCGAAGACCTGAAGCAACAAGCTCTCCAGATGGATTAATGACCAGTGATTCACCAGCAAAATCAGTACCATTACATGTTCCACTGCTGTTAGCGGAAATAATATAGCATTGATTTTCGATTGCCCTTGCAAATTGAAGGTATTTCCAGTGGTCTCTTCTTGATGTTGGCCATTGTGCGACTACATGGATTACTTCG
Organism: Gracilibacillus sp. HCP3S3_G5_2; assembly: GCF_052063305.1. NCBI lineage: Bacteria > Bacillati > Bacillota > Bacilli > Caryophanales > Bacillaceae > Gracilibacillus > Gracilibacillus sp. HCP3S3_G5_2. The sequence continues at coordinate 65,364 of NZ_JBQHXU010000006.1, forward strand.
GCTCCTTGTAATGCAATAGCTCTCATTAACTCTGGAAAACGCAAATCATAACAAATAACCAAACCCATCGTAACACCGTCTAATTCAAATGTGGCTGCTTTTGCTTCACCACCAACTAAATACTTCGGCTCATCTAACATTGGAACGAGGTGCATCTTATCATATTGGTGGACCAGTTCCCCTTCACGATTGAATACATAACTTGTATTAAAGATCCCTTTTTCCTTTTTATTCGCAATCGATCCACCAATAATATGAATTTGATGTTTTTTAGCTAGTTCACTTAAGAAAGGAATCGTAGTTTCTCCATTGTTGTCTGCCAGACCATTCAACCTGTCCAGCGCATAGCCGGCATTCCACATTTCTGGTAATACAATCGTATCTGGTTTATTTTCGTTTACTTGTGTTTCGACCCATTGTTGTATTTTATCCCTATTTGCTTCTGGATCTGCCACAACTACATCCATTTGGTAAATTGCATATTTCATCTCATACACCTACTTTATTTCACTATTTATATTTATTGTAAAACATATTGGAAAGATAAGCGATACATAGTAACTTATTTTGATTGTTTATTCTTTCCTTTTTCATACAGAAAGTACTTTTAATTGACATCATTATCTTGAAAATAGCCATCAGGAAGTTGACGTTTGAATGTTACCTGTTAACAGATAAACAACTAAACCAACTTGTTGAATAGGATAATGGAAAGAAGGTTACCATTCAACCTGGGATATAGCATATCGCTGACCATAGCAGAGATCATCAGGCACATACTACTCAAATACGAAAATGGTTTACAGAAGCGTATCCCAAAATAAAAATCGGATGAAATCAATGGTTTCATCCGATTTATTATTTTAATACGATCATGTGACGGTTGACAGAAATAAGTTGCTAGAACGCTTTAGTTAAACCTAATGTTTTCTCAATGATGATTAGAGCAACTACTGCAATGAGAATAAATACCACGGAAACAGCATTTATCACAGGATCAAATGTTTGCTCCACATAGTTAAAAATCCTTACCGGTACTGTTACCCACTGAGGAGAGGCAACAAAGACACTTACCGAAACTTCCCCAAATGACGTGACACCAGCAAAAACTGTTCCAGCCATAATTCCTGGTTTAATATTTGGTATCGTCACTTTGAAAAAAGTACGAATAGGGCCTGCACCAAGACTCATGGACGCATGCTCTAATATCGGATCCAAATTGGACATGCTCACGCCAACAGACCGAATGACAAACGGAAAGACAATAATTACATGGGCTATGATCAGAGCGTTCATAGTACCGAACCACCCCATTGCAGTACCCTGGTATAGAAATGCTATCCCAAGCACAACATGTGGAATCATTAACGGAGACATCATTAATGCCTGTAGTGCTTGTTTTCCCGGAAATTGAAGTCTTCGTATCGCAACTGCTGCCGCTGTACCTAGAATAACCGTTATTGGTGTTACGATTAGTACTAACAAAACACTTGTCCAAAGCGTCTCCAGCCATGCACTACTACTAAATAGCTCCTGATACCACCGAAGTGAAAAGCTTGTCGGCGGAAATTCCGGATATGCATTTGGACTAAAAGACGCTATTACAATAATGAGGATGGGGATTGCCATAAACAAATAGACAAGGCTTCCTGCCAGCCAAATCATTAAAGTTGTTAAAGAAAATCGTTTGTTTTTCAGTTTTGCTTTAGCCATAGACTCTCTCCTCCCATTTGTTTAATAACCATCCTAAAAACAGTATACAAATTGCGACAAGGACAAGTAATGTAAATGCTAAAGCTGCGGCAAACGGCCAGTTAGATATTTGTACTACTTGTTGGTAAATCGTTAATGGAAGTAGTGGTTGCAAGCGGCCACCTATTAGCAGGGCTGTAATATAACTGCCAGCAGCTAGGGAGAACACAACTATAAAACCAGATATTAATCCTGGGATCGACAATGGCAAGGTAACCCGTAAGAATGTTTTCCACCTGTTTTCACCAAGACTCATCGAAGCGCTTTTTAACCTTGAGTCGATATCCCCAAGTGTATTGGCAATCGGCAATGCTGCAAAAGGTAATAGGACTTGTACAAGTGCTATTACAACAGCGGTAAGGTTCCACAACATTGGGATCGGTTCATCGATAAAATTCATTTTCATTAATAATTGGTTGATCATTCCATTTTGGGCTAGCAAGACAATCCAGGCAAAACTAAGTACCACCATACTAATTAGTAAGGGCATAATAAGTAAAATATATAAAAATGTTCGCAAGCCTGAATGTTTGGCATTAACTAACATATAAGCAGCAGGGTATGCCAGTACAACACAACTTATTCCTGTTATAAAGGCTACCAGTAAAGTAATACCAATGGTCTTCATATAGGTAGTAGATTGAAAAACGTCTACATAATGTTGAAACGTATAGGCATCCTGCAGATTTAAATATGGATCCACTTCCCGAAAACTTAACTCAGCTAACATAATCAGTGGCGTTACAAGGAAAAAGCCTAATAAACCAATCGTTGGAAGCAATAGTCCCCAATAAAATAATTTTTGCCGTTCCGATTTCATCACTTTTTTCAGCATAGGCTATTACTCCTTTTCAGCCAATGGTATTACATCAGCTGAGCTCCAGCGTAAATATAAGGTTTCTCCTGCTTGTGGCGGCTGTTCAAATACACTGTCTGATATATGCAGAAGCATTTCCCCTTCTTCCGCAAGAGAAGTATGAATCCTTAGTGAATCTCCTACATAATTTGTATGTACGACTGTAACCTCTGCTTCATTGACCTGTTCGCTTTTCTCATGATGGTTGACAACTTGAATTCGTTCAGGCCGTAACATTACCAATTGAGATTGCTCCCCATTGTCACGCACGTTATGCTGTGTTTCTAATAATAATGGTTGATTCTTTGTTATTTTATGCTTTTTGGCTAAAAAGGTTGTCTTATCAAGAGTAGCGGTCTCTGCTGCAGTTTGTTCCACTTCAAAAATATTTACCTGTCCAATAAATTCTGCAACAAATCGATTACTTGGCTGACGATATATCGTAAGTGGTTGATCGACTTGCTGAACGTGACCATTCCCTAAAACCCCAATCCGATCTGATAAGCTTAACGCCTCTTCCTGATCATGTGTTACCAGAACAGTAGTAATACCAATGCGTTGTTGCAATAGTCTTAATTCCGTCTGCATTTCTTTTCTTAATTTTGCATCTAAATTACTCAGGGGTTCATCCAATAGCAAGACAGAAGGTTCAATCGCAAGCGCACGTGCAATGGCAACACGTTGTTGCTGTCCACCACTTAATTGATGTGGCATCCGTTTTGTATAATCTTCTAATTGTACTAATTGTAGTACTTCTTCGACTTTTTCCTTCATTACTTTTTTGGGCATTTTTTTAACTTTCAAACCATAGGCAACATTATCAAAAACACTCAAATGCGGAAATAAGGCATAATTCTGAAACACCATACCAATTTTGCGTTGATATGGTGGTAAATTTGTTACGTCTTCTCCATTGATTGCTACCGTACCAGTAGTTGGCTGCAGAAAACCCGCAATGATATTTAATAGCGTGGTTTTCCCGCAACCACTAGGACCAAGCAAGGAGAAAAACTCTCCTTCCTCGATCGTTAAATCAACATCGGCTAATGCTGTATTACTCTCAAACTTTTTGCTAATACCTTTTACCGTAATACTCATTATTGTCCTCCATCAAATGTATTAATCCATCGATCTGTGATTTCATTTAATTTTGGTGTTAATGCTTCATAGTCAACCCATGTTAGTTCTTCGTAGAATTCTTCTCCTACTTGAACTCGCTCATTAAGACTTTCACTATATTCCACATCTTTATTTGTCATTCCATAGAAGGATAATTCTGCAAATGCACCTTGTACTTCCGGTGAAGACAAATGGTCTACCAATGCATAAGCATTCGCTAAGTTAGGTGCACCTTTTGGAATAACCCAGCTTGCTACTGCAGCTACAGGGCCTTCTTCAGGATATGCAAAGCCAAGCTCAAGTCCTTCATCCTGAAGTGCGAAGACACGTCCATCCCAGAATGGAATAGCTGTAATTTCACCACGTTCTAATAGTGTTTGAATAGTTCCTGGATTATCTGGATAGGCAACCGTGTTCGGTTTCAGCTCACTAAGTTTTTCAAATGTTGCGTCAATTCCTGCATCACTAGATTGCTCTTCACCAATTGCATTCGTTACACCAGAGAAGAATTGTAAACCTGCTGAGTAAGATGGAGAAGAAACACCAACTTGTCCTTCAAAGCGCTCGTCCCATAAATCCATCCAAGTTTCTGGCTCAAAAGGAACTAAATCTTCACGATAGGCAATTCCTAGCTGTCCCATACTAAAGCCCGCTGCATACACTTTACCATCTACAGTAAAGCGTTCATTCACCGAATCATATAAATTATCAATGTTTGGTACGTTTTCCGGATCAAGTGGTTCTAAAAGATCTCCAGCAATTGCTCTTTCAATGGTATCCGGTTGAAAAATCAACACATCATATTGGGCGTTTTCTCCTCCAGATGATCGGATATTAGAGAACCAGTTCGCATCTGCTCCTGCATTAATCACCACATTAATACCTGTTTCCTCTTCGAATTGCGCTAAGCCAGCTTCAACAATTTGTTCTTCCCAATTACCACCATATACTCCAACTACTACTTCATCTGTTTCTGGTAATTCAGTGGTGGTTTCTTCATTTTCTGTATCATTCCCACATGCCACCAATACCAATGCCATCGTGACGAATAACATGACTTGCCATTTCTTTCTCATGTTGTACACTCCTTCAGTTTTTATCATTTTTATACTTGTCTCCAAGCATCGTCAACATCTTTCATTGCAATTTTTTCCCCTTTTAATTGCTTTGCTAAGTAATCTTGAATTAATACTTTTTTATGCCAGCGCTCTGTTGCTGGTAGTGTTCGTAATTTTTCCATTAAATAATCCATTATTTCTTCTGGCCAATGCCGTTCAAATTGCTGACGACTTGTACCATAGTCAATCTTAGCAATATCCATATTACGGATATTCTTCCGTAAGTCAGAGGTTTTTTCCTGATTAAGTACTAGTTTGTTGGTCTCTTCATCTTGCTCGATCACCACACTATAATCCTTCTTAGCTGTTTCTATGCTAAGCAATCCCTTTTGCACTTCACGTAATATTTTTTGTGGGTCTCGTTTTTGAGGTAGTCCCCATCCACCTCCACTTGCAGTACGAATACTTACAATATCTCCAACCTCTGGTGAAAGAACATTTATCTTTGGCAGTTGCTGTTGTTGTGGGGTATCAGGATTAAGCACTACCCCACCCAGTGAGCCAGCTTTACCACCCAAAAGTCCCCATGGTTGAAATTTTAATCGTTCCATTCCTCTTGCTGTCACAATAGAATCTGGACGTAAAATTTCGAAATCCAGTCGAATAGCATGTCCTCCTCTACTCTGACCAGCACCAGCAGTATCTGGTATTAATTCATAACGGTGCACAATCGTATCAATGTGCTGTTCCAAGCTTTCGACAGGTGTATTTTTTAAAAAACCAGAGGAATGGTCGATTCCATCAATACCATCAAAATCTTGATGGCCACCGCCACCTCCGCCTAAAGGTTCTACAACAGCTACATTGCGTGCGCCACTACCTGCCTCTTGTGTTGATAAAACGACAATTGCAGCTTGCCCTGCACCAGCAGCAGGGATTTTATCTGGGATCGCTTTTGCCAAAGCTCCAAGTAGCGTTGAATACATACGCATAGTAATACTATGACGTACACCAACAGAAGCAGGATACTCTGGATTTACAATGGTCCCTCTTGGTGCATGAATACTTACAGGATTCAAGATACCACCATTGACAGGAATATGGGGATCTTCACTAATAATAAAATTGATAAGTCCTTGCAACAAGAAGGAATGCCTACTCCCATTTGTTACTAAGTTAAAGGCTGATTTTACTTGTGGATCACTCCGTGAAAAATCAATATGGATAGAGCTTTTATCAATAGTTAAGTCAATTGCTAAACGAATAGGGTGCTCCGTTACCATGTCATCATCTAAATAATCATGAAAGCTATAGGTTCCATCTGGGATTTGCTCGATCACTTTCCGAGCTCGCGATTCACTTTGTTCTAGTAAATCCTCAATCGCAAATTGGATATTATCTACGCCGAATTTCTCAACCATATTCATCAGCCGTTTTTCTGCTGTATTCACGGCAGCGACCATCGCATTTATATCCCCAAAGTTTAGATGTGGAACGCGACTATTGGAATCTAACAGCAGTTTAATATCCTGATTTAATTCACCATTTCGATATATTTTTACCGGTGGGATACGTAACCCTTCCTGATGAATATCCGAAGCAGTCGGCGAAATACTTGCAGGAACTAATCCACCTACATCACTACAATGGACAAAAGACCACGCATAACTTATTAATTTATCGCCTGCAAAAATCGGCTTAATAATATGGATATCAGGTAAATGTGATGCTAGTCCATTTGTTGAATAGGGATCGTTTGTAATAATGATATCACCCGATTCGAGTGGGCCAGCCGATTCCAATGCTTTCTTTAAACTTAACCCTAAGAAAATCGTCACTCCAATAGATCGCGGATATACATAAAAGTCTCCCTCTGGTGAAGCAAGTGCAGTTGCAAAATCTGCCGACTCTTTTACAAAAGTAGTATACGAGGTACGCTCAATCACATGCCCCATACTACTAGCAATCGAATGAAAATAACTGCGCATAATTTCTAAATTAGCTGGATCTGTTCTCATCTTACTCCCCCCCTTCCATACGTGATAAAATTACGTGACCATACTGATCAACCTTTGCCTTCCACTCATTTAATACCACGGTAGTCGTATCATCTTGTGCAATAATGGCAGGCCCGATCACTTCTTGCGTATGTTTTAATTTGTTTCGATAATAGATAGGTGTGTGATAAGTTTTACCATTTAACATAATGGTTCGATAGCTTTCTGGAACAGGTAATTCATCAGACTGCTCAATTATTGGACTAGTTACCTTCGGCGGCTCCCCAATAATTCGGACGTGCAAATTGATAATCTCAATAGCAGCATCTTGATTGGCATGGCCATATTGACTGTAATGCAATTGATGAAATTGATGCACTAATTTGTCTTTCATGCCTTTTTCTAACCAATCTAGTTGAATCGGCATTTCAATTTCATACGCTTGATGCTCATAACGAGCGTCCATCGTATAAATTAAGGTCTTACCTTGCAAATTGGCAACATCCTGTGAGACTAACCACTTCTCAGCCTGTTGTACTAATTGGCTAAATTTCTGGTAAAGGTCATCCGAAGGTAAATTCTCTAACAAGGCTTGCTCCGTTTTTATTTCATCATGAATAAAATCGGCATTTAAGGCACCTAACGCACTCAATGTACCTGGGGTTGGCGGAATGATTACTTTATTTACTTGAATTTCTTCCGCTAATAAATTGGCCAGAACAGGACCGGCACCCCCGTAACCTAATAGACCGAATTCACGTGGATCGATGCCATGATGCTCCAAAATATTATTTATTTCGGCGTACATATTTGCAATAGCTACTCGAATCATCCGATCTGCTGTTTCTTCGACAGTTAATCCTAAATAAGAGGCAATAGGCTTAATTGCTTGCTTGGCTTTTTCGATATCTAACTGTAAGCCTCCTCCAGCAAAAGATCTTGGATCTAAATAACCGCAAATTAAAAAGGCGTCTGTTAACGCTGGTTTATCACCAACTCCATAACTCGCTGGGCCAGGAGTAGAACCAACAGAATCAGGACCAACTTTCAACATTCCACCGTTGTCAATCCAAGCATAAGATCCACCGCCTGCCCCTACAGAATACATCGAGACTGAAGGAAGCATTACTGGAAACCCACCCAACTTGTTACTTTGCGTATAGGTGGGATAACCATGTTCAATAATGGAAATATCTGCACTTGTTCCACCAACATCAAAAGTAAGAACATTGTTAAATCCGGCTTTCTTTGTCACATCTAATGCCCCAATAACTCCTGCTGCTGGTCCAGAAAATAAAGTTCTCACCGGATACTCACTTGCAGTATTAATACCCATAATCCCTCCATTTGATTGAGTTATATATGGTTGGGCTTGGACATTTTCTGCCTGTAAACGATCCCTTAAATGTTTAAAATGATACTCCACTTTTGGTTGGACATACATATTTAAGATGGTCATCATGGCGCGTTCATATTCTCTCATTTGTGGCCATAATTCCGATGATAGATTCACTTTCACTTTAGGAAGACGTTGACGCATTATTTCTTTTACTTGCGTTTCATTAATTGGATTTAGATAACTATGTAAAAAACATACGACAACTCCGTCCACATCCGCTTTTTCAATAGCATCTATTTTTTTAGTAAGATCCTCTATATCAAGCGGTTTTACAACTTCACCATTGTGCTGCATTCGCTCTTTAACCGTAAAGATAAGATCACGAGGTACTAATGGCTCTGGATGACGTGAGCGAAAATCATATGGAATTGGTAACCGTAGTCGCTGGAAACTTAACATATCCCGAAATCCTTCTGTCACTAAAAAAGCTACCTTGGCACCATTACGTTGAATAATCGTATTTAACCCGATCGTTGTTCCATGTACAAAATATTCTATTTTTTCTGGGGAAATTCCCATATCTTTAAAAGCTTGTAGACCATTTGTAATCCCTTGTGTTGGATCATCGGTAACAGTAGGGGTTTTTTTACTGATCATCTTACCATTACTTTGATCTAATAATATTAAATCGGTAAAAGTACCTCCTATATCAATACCGAGACGATAACGACTTGCTGACATATAATCGCTCCTTCCATTCGAATACCCTAGCTAATGACTATGGTTTAGAATAGCTCACGGCAATTTAATTTTCAAGCTATTGAACTTATGATTGTTCCCACAAGCTACATTATCAAGGTAGTAAACGTCTGTAAGCTCCCCACTTCAAGCTGCAAGTAACACAAGGAAGTGGACGAACGCTAACATCCTAATAAATTTCGGCCAATGATCAGTTGGGGTCAAAACCTCCACTTGCTTTCTATTGCATACGGATGTTGAACAATCCATGTGATCGTGTCATTTTAGTGAATACTGATCAAATAAAAACATCTTCTTGCGTTCTCTGAACCCTATGCTATCCTTACATATAAGAGGTGAAAAAATGAAGGCAATCTGTATTGGTATACTCTCAGCTATGTTTTTCTCCGTTACTTTTATACTGAATCGCTCCATGGAATTAGATGGTGGCAGTTGGGCATGGAGTGCTTCGCTCCGATTCATTTTTATGCTTCCATTACTATTTCTTATCGTTGGTTACCAGCGAAATGTAAAACCCGTTCTCATCCATCTTAAACAAAATCCGAAAGCATGGTTGATATGGAGTACCATAGGCTTCGGATTATTCTATGCACCATTGACTTTTGCAACTATTTATGGTCCCGGATGGCTTGTTGCCGCAACCTTCCAACTAACGATCATTGCAGGCTCTTTCCTTGTACCGATCTTAGATAACAATAAAAAACAACGAATCCCTATACAAGCGGTAATGATATCACTCGTTATTCTTGGCGGAGTATTTTTGATGCAATTAGAACATGCCAATGCTGTACCACTTGCTAGTGTGTTGCTCTGTGTCATACCACTCCTAATTTCGGCAGTTGCCTATCCATTAGGAAACCGCAAAATGATGCAAGTAGTGAATGGCGAACTCAATACTTTTCAGCGTATTTTAGGTATGACAATCGCTTCGATGCCATTCTGGTTTTTCATTTCCATCTATGGCTTTGCTTCCCATGGGTTACCTGATATATCCCAAGTGACCCAAACATTTATTGTTGCTGTTTTTTCCGGAATTATCGCAACTGTTTTATTTTTCTATGCGACCGAACTGGTGCAACATGATAATGAAAAATTAGCAGGGGTGGAAGCGACACAATCTGGGGAAGTCGTGTTTGCTTTATTAGGTGAACTGCTGCTTCTAAGTGCCCCACTGCCAAGCATCGTATCTTTTATCGGGATTTCAATCGTTATTATTGGGATGATCCTACATAGCCTTGTAACAGTTTGGAGTAGCAAGAAACAACAACAAGCCTTAAAAGAAGCACAGTAATGATAATAGAGGGCAGATGAAACCACACTTTATCTGTTCCCTCTATTTTTTTCCTCACCATGGAAGATTCTAAACTTTGCCCTCTCCTTTTACACAGCAACATCCATTATCCCGTCCTATTATTGCCATTCCAATATTTCGTTCCATCTATTTCCAATATCCTGTAATTCCAGTTCAAATTATATTATAATAGTTGGAATAATCGAACAATTCGAAGGGGGATTATTATGGCTACTGCAAAATCAATACGTCTCCGACGTTCTGAGGTGCCTGTCGAACAAACATGGGATTTAACAGATTTATTTCCATCTGATGAAGCATGGGAGGCAGAATGGAAAGCGATCCAGGCTGATGTGTCACTAGTAACAGCATACAAAGGAAAATTAGTAAGTAATGCCAACACATTACTAAATGGACTAACAGCCTACGAAACATTCCTTCAGCGATTAAATTGTCTAGCTACATATGCTAATTTACGTGTCAGTGCAGATGGTAGCGATCCTATCAATCAACGAGATGCAGCAAAAGCAAACGCAGCACTAGCAAGTATTAATGCGAAGCTATCTTTTATACAAGTAGAATTATTAACACTCACTGAAGAACGGGTCGAACAATTTTTGCAAGAAGAGGAAGGACTAACAACATATAAGAAATTACTTACTGATACGTTAGAGCAGAAGCCACATACACTCACACCAGAGGTAGAGGAAACATTAGCTGCCCTTGGTGAGGTCCATGATGCACCATACATGATTTATGAACGAAGTAAATCTTCTGATATGACATTTGATTCACTCAAAGATGATAGTGGTAATACTTTACCAATGTCTGCTGCACTCTATGAGGATCGCTATGAATCAGAAGCAAATACACGCATTCGTCGCGAGGCCTATCAATCATTTACTAAAACACTGAATCAGTACAAACATACCTATTCGGCCACATATGCAACAGAAGTAACCAAACAGGTAACACTATCACGTCTAAGAAACTATGAATCTGTAACAGATATGCTACTTGCCCCACAACAAGTAACAAAAGACATGTATCATCATCAATTAGATGTAAGTCAAAAAGAACTGGCGCCACATATGCGCCGTTATGCAACATTACTAAAAGAAAAACTTGGATTAGATGAATTGCAATATGCAGATCTAAAAGCGCCGCTTGATCCAGAATTTAATCCAACAACAACCTATGAAGAAGCAAAATCAATGATTCTCGAAGCTTTACAAGTAATGGGCCCAGAATATAGTGACATTATGCAAAAAGGGCTAAACGAGCGTTGGGTAGATTTAGCAGATAACATTGGTAAAAAAACTGGCGCATTTTGCTCCGTTCCATTTAGTGTTCATCCGTATATCTTAATTACTTGGACTGATAAGATGCGAGGAGCCTTTGTTTTAGCACATGAGCTTGGTCATGCCGGCCATTTCTATTTAGCTGGGAAAAATCAGACTTTAGTAAATACACGCCCTTCTACTTATTTCGTAGAAGCTCCTTCCACTATTAATGAATTGTTATTGGCACATTATTTATTAAATAAAACAAATGATAAGCAAATGAAGCGTTGGGTGATAACACAATTAATCGGGACTTATTATCACAACTTTGTGACCCACCTGTTAGAAGGAGAATTTCAACGCCGCATCTATGACCTTGCTGAAGCTGGTACACCATTAACTGCTGATGTGCTTTCCAAACAAAAATTACAAGTTTTACAAAACTTCTGGGGAAATGTGGTTAGCATCGATGAAGGAGCAGGTCTGACTTGGATGCGCCAGCCACATTATTATATGGGCTTATATCCGTATACTTATTCCGCTGGGTTAACAGTAGCAACAGCTGTTGCACAAAGAATTCAAACAGATGGAAAAGCTGCAGCTGATAACTGGTTAGAGGTGCTAAGAGCTGGAGGTTCCGTAAAGCCACTTGAACTTATAAAAAAAGCTGGTGTCGATATGGCTAAACCAGATGCAATTAAAGAAGCTGTTGCCTTTATTGGCTCACTTGTTGATGAATTAGAAAGAAGTTATCAATAATGTAAGTAATCATATCTTTCTCAAAACGAACCACATGAAACGTTAATTTCATGTGGTTCTTAAATTCAGTAATCAACAATATCATTTACTGACCGCCATCATCAACCAGGATAATATAATCATCTATTAAATCTTGAGAGATCACGTTTTATTGAAGAATTAGCTTACCCTTCAATATATATATATTGCTGATTACCTTTCTTTACCAAGCAGCAATTGCTCCATCTGTTCTGGATTCTGTGCCACCTTGTAAGATACCGGTTTTAGGGTCACGCCAGATAATCTGCCCTCTGCCAAAACTAGTTGAGTCAAGTGCTATTTCGATCTCGTGACCTTTACGCGCTAACTCCTGGGCAACATAGAGTGGAAAATCAGGTTCTACAATTACTTTTTTGCCCTTAAGCCATTGCCAGCGTGGCTGATCTAGAGCAGCTTGAGGATTCAGATGAAAATCAATCGTATTCATGATGACTTGGACATGTCCTTGTGGCTGCATATATCCGCCCATTACACCGAAAGGACCGATTGCCTGATCATCTTTCGTCAAAAAGCCTGGAATTATAGTATGATAGGTTCGTTTGCCTCCTGCTAAGCTATTAGCATGTTTACTATCTAATGAAAAATCATATCCTCTATTTTGTAAGGCAATTCCTGTACCAGGGACAACAATGCCTGAACCGAAGCCGATATAATTACTTTGAATAAAGGACACCATATTCCCTTCTTCATCTGCTGCCGCTAAGTAAACGGTTCCACCACGAGGAGGGGTTCCTGGTTCAGGCTCAAGCGCTGTATCTGTAATTAGACTTCTTCGTTCATTTGCATAAGCTGCAGACAATAAATCGTCCACTGCAACCTTCATTCTATCTTGTTCTGTCACATACTTTTTACCATCAGCAAATGCCAACTTGATTGCTTCAATTTGCTGATGATAAGTATCGGTTGTTGGGTGATCTGAATATGTATAACCATTTAATGTATTTAATGCTAATAATGCCACAATTCCTTGCCCATTAGGGGGGATTTCCCATACATCATATCCACGATAATGAACCTTAATAGGATTTATCCATTCTGGTTGAAAAGCTGCTAAATCCTTGGCTGTTATAAATCCATTATGCTGCTTTGAATGTGCTGAAATTTTTTCTGCTAACTCACCATAGTAGAAACACTCTGCCCCCGTATCTGCAATTATTTGAAGTGTCTTGGCGTGGTCTGGTGAGCGCCACAATTCACCAATTTCAGGTGGCTTTCCAAATGGCGCAAACGTGGTAAACCATGGACTGAATTGTTCTCCTTTTAATTCTTTTTTAAAATGATGATATGCTTTATTCCACATTTTTCCCAAAATCGGACTAATTGGGTATCCTTCTTCCGCATACGATATGGCAGGTTGTAATACTTTGTTGAATGATAATTTGCCAAATCGATTAGATAATTCTGCCCAAGCACCAGGGGCACCTGGCACTGTAACAGGTTCATAACCATATTTCGGCATTTTTTGATATCCACGTGCTTTGATTGCTTCTATTGAAATATTTTGTGGTGAGCGTCCACTCGCATTTAATCCATAAAGCTTTCCTTTTGTCCAAACAAGCGCAAAGGCGTCACTACCAATTCCATTGGAGGTCGGCTCTAACACGGTTAATGAAGCCGCAGTAGCAATTGCTGCATCAATTGCATTTCCTCCTTGCTTTAAGATATCTCTACCCACCTCTGCTGCTAATGGTTGTGATGTTGCTACCATTCCTTTTTTTGCAAATGTTGTCATTCGTTGTGAGCGATACGGATGATGTAAATAATGATCGTTCATGAGCTGTCCACAACTCCTTTTTAGATGATATCGAATTATTTCCTCCAGGAATAACGACTACCAAATATGGCTTTTAACTTTTTAATCTCTAAGCGTTACTTCTAAATAATTCTATTTAACATCTAAGCAATGTTGAGCATGCTGCTTTTTGTTATATTTCATTGCTTATCTATCTCATCATTTGCCAAAGCTTGATTTACTGCTTCTTGAGCATGAATAATAGCAGTATCAAATAAAGGTACCTCTGCATCTTCAGGTTTAATCAATAAGCCAATTTCTGTGCAGCCTAAAATAATGCCTTCTGCTCCATCATCGACTAAATTTTGCATTACTTTTTGGTAATATTCTTTTGATGCGCTATGAATTTTTCCGAGACACAATTCTTCAAAAATGACTTTATTCAGCTTATCTCTTTCTGTTTCTTTCGGTACAATCACGTCAAGTCCGTTCGCTTCTAACCGTGACTTATAAAATTGCTGTTCCATGGTATATTTTGTACCAAGTAGACCTACTCTGTTAATACTGGACGCTTTGATCTTAGCTGCTGTTGCATCACCAATATGTAAAACGGGTATACCTACCTTCTTTTCGATATCATCGATTACTTTATGCATCGTATTCGTACAAAGGACAATAAAATCAGCACCTGCTTTTTCTAATGATATTGCAACATTTGCTAATTGTTTTCCAGCACTGTCCCAATCCCCTTCAGATTGATAACGTTCGATCTCATCAAAGTCAACACTATACAACAAGCTTTTGGCAGAATGTAAGCCCCCTAATTGCTCTTTAACCTGCTCGTTCATAATACGATAATACTCAACTGAAGATTCCCAACTCATACCGCCGATTAGTCCAATTGTTTTCATAAACATTTCTCCCTCTCCAACACACATTGTTCATTTCGCATTGTCTTCACAGTTCCTTCGTCATAAACACACTATTTGGGTCTTCTGTATAATCTGAAAATGGCTGACAATATTGAAATCCAAAGCTTTCATATAGTCTTCTAGCTGGTTCAAAAGCATCCATGGACCCTGTTTCGAGACTTAATCGCTGATATCCTAGTCTTTGAGCTTCTTCTATTATGTGTTGAAGGAGTCGCTTGGCAACACCTTTTCTTAAATGTAAAGAAGAGGTTCTCATTGATTTTATTTCTCCATGCTGACTATTTAACTCTTTAAGAGCACCACAACCGAGTAATTCATTGTCCTTCACTTCCATGCACTCCAAAATGTAATCTCTGGTTGTTTTAATCCATCTACATTTAAGGCATGTATACTTTCAGGTGGAGACACTTGAGACATCCCATCAAGATGCTCTCCTACTAAATTAATCACCTTTTGATTTGTTAAATCATCTAGAATAATTTCCACCATGATCACACTACTTTCCGATTTTATGTAACTAAATTATAACATTATTCATTACTTCGTTCCTTTTTATTTTTCGCATATCATCAACTAATTGGGGAATAATGGAGATGAAGAATCTCAAGGAGGTTGAATAATGGATAATAAGAACAAACCAAACCATGGTAAAGAGAAAATGACTAATCAACAGGGTCATCCGGTAACTGACAATCAAAATGTACGTACTGTTGGAAATCGTGGACCTACTACATTAGAGAATTATGATTTTCTAGAAAAAATCAGTCACTTTGACCGCGAAAAAATTCCTGAACGAATTGTTCATGCACGCGGGACTGGAGCACATGGCTATTTCCAGTCATACGGAACAGTAAATGGAGAACCGATTTCCAAGTATACACGTGCAAAAGTTTTCACCAATACAGAAGTGCAAACTCCCGTTTTCGTCCGTTTTTCAACAGTAGTGCATAGTAAACACTCTCCAGAAACACTACGCGATCCTCGCGGGTTTGCTGTTAAATTTTACACAGAAGACGGCAACTGGGACCTTGTAGGGAATAACTTAAAAATATTCTTTATTCGTGATCCGCTGAAATTCCCTGACATGATCCACGCCTTTCGCCCAGATCCAGTAACCAATTATCAAAATCTAGAGCGTATGTTTGACTTTGTCAGTCAATCACCAGAAGCATTGCACATGATTACGTTTGTCTTCTCTCCTTGGGGAATTCCGGCAAGCTACCGTCACATGCAAGGATCAGGAGTTCACACATACAAGTGGGTTAACGAAGAAGGAAAAGCAGTGCTCGTGAAATATCATTGGGAGCCAGTCCAAGGAATTAAAAACTTAACACAGGATGAAGCGACAAAAATTCAAGGGAAAAACTTTAATCATGCAACACAAGATCTTTATGAAGCAATTGAAAAAGGTGACTATCCAGAATGGGAGCTTTATGTTCAAATCATGGAAGATGGAGAGCACCCGGAATTAGATTATGATCCATTGGATGCGACAAAGCTCTGGTACAAAGAGGATTACCCATGGCACAAGGTTGGAAAAATGGTGCTAAATCGCAATCCAAATAATTTTCATGCTGAGGTGGAACAAGCAGCTTTCGGTACCGGTGTATTGGTAGATGGATTGGACTTCTCTGATGATAAACTATTACAAGGAAGAACCTACTCCTATTCTGATACCCAACGATACCGTGTTGGACCAAACTACTTACAACTGCCAATCAACCGCCCTCATCACCGTGTAGCAACCAATCAAACAGGTGGGCAAATGGACTTTCGACAAGACTATGGAGATTTTAAAAATCCACATGTAGATTATGAGCCTTCCATTATGGGCGGTTTACAAGAAGACAAAAATCCTGGTGCTGAACACGAACCATATGTAGAAGGAAAGCTACAGCGTACATCTATTCCACGAGAAAATAATTATGGTCAAGCTGGCGAAACTTATCGTCGATTGAGTGATTGGGAAAAAGATGATCTAATCAAAAATCTAGTTTCTGCCCTATCAGGCTGTAGAAAAGAGATCCAAGATCAAATGATTCAGCATTTCTACCAATGTGACAACGATTATGGAAAACGAGTGGAAGATGGCTTAAAAATGTCCATGGAAAGCAATAAAGAAATGATGGAAGATGCCGTTCAAGAAGCAGAAGCAATGGGCCATCCATCAGATCCATATTAATGTTGAGACCCCTTGGAATAGTAACCATTCCAAGGGGTTTTTCTCCAAAGTTTTATGGCTTTTGTTGATTACTTCATTTTCTTATACAAATCTTTATGGATATCTCCTCGATTTGTTGATTATGTTTACTCGCTCTTATTTACAGTATTCTACAACCTCTTGATAGGATAGATCTCCACCAAAAATATCAAGCGCACTACCTATTGTCACGTGTAATTTGCCTTGTGATAATCGCTCAAAAAGCTTAAGATCTTCGATGGAACGAACACCACCGGCATATGTAGTGGGAATAGAAACATTATCAGCAAGCTTAGTCACTAAATTCTCCTCAATCCCTTCACGCTTTCCTTCCACATCTGCAGCATGAATCAAAAATTCATCGCAATATTTTTCTAAACCTTTAATTGTTGAAGCGGTTATTTCAATATTACTGAATTTTGTCCATTTATCCGTAACTACATACCATTTGCCATCTTTTTGCTTGCAGCTTAAGTCAATAACGAGTCTTTCCTTACCTATTTCTCCGATTAATTTCTCTAAACGGTCCCATTTTAATTCGCCATCTTGGAAAATATAAGAGGTAACAATTACGTGTGAAGCACCAGCTTGAAGGAATGCTTCTGCATTATCGGCATTAATTCCACCACCTACTTGTAATCCATCAGGGTATGTTTGTAATGCTTTAATAGCTGCATCTTTGTTACCATCACCAAGCATAATGACGTGACCACCAGTTAAGTTATCATTGCGAAACATTTCTGCGTAATAACTACTGTCATATGTAGAAACATAGTTTTCGATAATATCCTTATTTTCATTGTTAAGGCTGGCCCCTACTATTTGTTTTACTTTCCCTTGATGTAAGTCGATACAAGGTCTGAATTGCAAAATTTTCACGTCCTTTTCGATTAATCATGTACAACCCATTTTAGAACATTCCTATTAAAAAGAAAAGACGCCACTAGGAAGTGACGTCACTCTCATGTTATTTATTTTCAGGCAAATCCACGCTCATATTGAACCGGTACGCGAATCTCTTGTCCTAGCTCATGTGCAGCATGAAGAGTCCAATAAGGGTCACGGAGCATACCTCGGCCAATTGCAACTAGATCTGCATCCTGATTACCGATAATAGCATCAGCTAAATGAGCATCCTCTAAACGACCGACTGCAATCACTGGAAGCTCTAGCGCTTCACGCATCGCTCTTGCAAAAGGAACCATATATCCTGCATGCCCTCCCGGGTTGCGTGATGGAGCAATTGCGCCTTCTCCACCTGCACTGATATGAAACATATCGACACCGGCTTCTTTATAGGCTTTCGCCAATTCAATACCATCTTGTAGCTGATAGCCTTCTTCGACAAATTCAGTAGCAGAAATCCTCATAATTAATGGCATTTCTGATGGCATTTTACTTTTGGCTGCTCGCACTACTTCTGTACCAAAACGTGTTAATTCCCCGTATTCATCATTACGTTTATTCGTATAGCTTGAATGGAACTGATGAATTAAGTAACCATGAGCCCCATGTAGTTCAATTGCATCAAAGCCAGCTTCCACCGCACGGCGAACAGCTTGACGGAATTTTTCCACCATTCCTTTTACTTCATCAGTAGAAAGTGCACGCGGCTCTTTATATTGCTCACTAAAACGAATAGCAGATGGCGCAACAGGTGCTTCTGCATCTTCCGCTTTTCTTCCAGCGTGTGCGATTTGGATCGCAATTTTGGAACCTTGTTCATGTACCGCATCCACGATTCTTTTATATGCAGGAATTTGTTCGTCTGACCATAATCCTAGACAGTTATTTGTGATTCGTCCATCTGGTTCAACGTTCGTCATTTCCACGATGACAAGACCTGTTCCACCAACTGCACGGCTAACATAGTGGTTATAATGCCAGTCGTTAGGTGTTCCATCTTCTTTTGTCACTGAATACTGACACATTGGTGGCATCACAACGCGATTTTTTAGTTCTAAGTTTTTTATTTGAAAAGGACTGAATAATTGATCCATTTTTACATTCCCCCTGCTTACATTATCTTTCCTTTGTAAGTATAACAAGAATCAAAAGAAGGATCACACAATTAAACTTGAGAACCTTCTTGGATCGATACCCGCTTCGTAAGCGTAATTACATTAAACCCATGGATTAACCAAAACACACCATTCTTCTTTCCTTAATCGTATTAATAAGCTATCTGTTTTTTTGCTCTTTCGACCAATCAACTGATTATAATCAATCGCTTTTCCCCTAGTTTTTCACAATAATTTTCGCATTATTTGTTGTAACAAAGATATTCGTCCCTGCATACTGTATGGACAGAGACCTACTTTTTTTAAAAAAAGGATGTGAAAGTATATGTTTTACCATATTAAAGAATTACAATACCCAGCCAAGCCAGATCGGCCAGATCCGCTTTTTGCGAAACGACTGCAAGAGGTGTTAGGTGGACAATTCGGGGAAATTTCTGTTACGATGCAGTATCTATTTCAAGGCTGGAATGTTCGAATGGATGGAAAATATAAGGATTTGTTGATGGATGTCGGTACGGAAGAGATAGCTCATGTGGAAATGTTAGCCACAATGATTGCTCGACTGTTAGATGATGCACCTGTTGGTGACTTAGAAGAAGCCGCAAAAGATCCTGTTCTAGGTGCGATTATTGGTGGGATGAACCCTCAGCACGCGATTGTTTCCGGTTTGGGTGCAATGCCTGCTGATAGTGTCGGTAATCGTTGGACAGCTGACTATATTATTGCCAGCGGTAATTTGCTAGCAGATTTTCGTGCGAATTTAAATGCAGAATCTCAAGGACGTTTACAAGTAGCAAGATTATATGAAATGACATCAGATCGTGGCGTAAAAGATATGCTATCATTTTTAATCGCTCGTGATACAATGCACCAAAATATGTGGTTGGCTGCGATTCAAGAATTAGAAGAAAAAGAAGGCGTTGTTGTTCCTTCTACCTTCCCTCGTAGTCTTGAAAAACAACAAGTGGCATATGATTTTTATAATTTCTCACAAGGTGAGGAAAGTGCAAAAGGCAGATGGGCCCACGGACCGTCAATCGATGGATGTTCAAGCTTCCGTTACGTGCAAAATCCGCCTGCATACGGAGGCATTCCATCCTTGAAGCCTGCACCGCCTTATACATTTAATACAAACTTCCATATTCCACCTTGCATATGTTAGAGGTTAGTAGCGTAATTCTCAAATCACGAATTACGCTTTTTTCTTCCTCTCCAAATGAAAAATTCCATCGCTATCATACACGTGATAAGCCATGCCAATCCAAGTGACATCCCTGCTATAATATCGGTTAAAAAATGCACCCCTAGCACAACTCGGCTAATGGGAATCGTGATAGCTAGTAAAGCAACAACTAAAATACATAAACCTTTTAACCATTTAGTGGATACCTTTTTCCAGAGTAGGTAAATAATAAAACCATAAAATGCAATGGATCCTGTCGAATGTCCACTAGGAAAGCTAAAACCTGTTCCATCAAATTGCGCGATTAGCTCTGGACGGTCTCGCTCAAATACGAGCTTCAATATCTGGGTGAGGAGACTAATCCCTATCATGTTAATGCTAAAAAAAACACTGTACCATTTACTCTCCTTCATAAAAAAGAGATAAACAGCGAGTATGATAGAAGCAATGGTTAGAAAGGTGACAGATCCCGCTTCTGTTACTACGCCCATGATCTGATAAAACCTATCCTCTTCAGAAAAAACGATATATTCTTGAAAAATACGATCTATAAAGAACTTTTCTTCCTCCAAGACGTCATCCGCTAACTCAATAAAAAGAGACGTCGTTAAAGCAATGATGATAAATCCCACTATTAAAGTAAAGATAACTACCTTGGGCATATCTTTCATTTTAGCTTCCCTCCCTTCTACTAGCATTCCCCTATAGAAACAATGAAAAACTATCCTATGAAAAAAGTGTGTAAAAAGCTATTTTTTGTTGTTTAAATGTAATAATCCACTTGAAATACTGACATGCTAGTAGTGAGTCCCACTATACGCAAAAGGTACTACTTGCATTAGGCCTTTGATGTATGTTTGAATGGACAAACAATGAGTTTTATGGAGGTTGTAAATTAATGAAAAAAATATTAATGCTTTTAATGATGATCGGCTTAGCGACCATCACTGTCGCATGTGGAAATGGTGATCAAGCTGAAGAAAACAATGGAGAGACGCCTGCAGCTGAAGAAGCGCCTGATGGTGAAGGTCAATCCATCGAAGATACTGTAAGTGAAGAAGAGCTAGTGGATGAAGATCAAGCAGTGGCAACAATTAATGGTGAAGAAATAAGTGGTTCGTCCTTCAATACCATGTATCCACTTGTCAAAAGTACGTTACAACAATACGGTCAAGATGTAGAAGATACCGAAGAAGTAAAAGAGCAAACGTTAAATGAATTAATTACCCAGGAACTGATCAGGCAGGATGCCGAAGCAGAAGGTTTAACAGTTGAGCAAGAAGAGATTGACAATGAAATGGCTGCCTTAGAAGAACAATATGGTGATCAATTCGATTCTGTTCTGGAGACTAGTGGATTTACGAAAGAAACCTATAGAGCACAACTTGAGCGAGATTTGCTTTCTAATAAGTATATGGAATCAATACTGGGCATTGAAGTAACAGACGAAGAAATTGAGGAATATTACCAGTCCGCGTCAGAACAATCAGAAGAAGATCTTCCACCATTGGAGGAAGTCGAAGGTGATATTAGACAACAGCTATCTATGCAGAAACAACAAGAAAATCAAGATGATATTCAAGCTAAGATTGAGGAACTTAGAGAAAATGCCGACATCGAAGAATTAATCTAACATATGGGGGCTGGGACATAACTAGCTAAAAATGGGAGTGTAATATTAACTGTGTAAGTCAGAAATGCGTAAGTTCCTGACTTACACAGTTTTTTATTTGGTATAATAATAACTATAAAGCTAAAGAAGTGTTTGAAATGGGTAAACCAAAAAGAGGTCCTAACTCCGTAAAAGACATGCAGTATACATTAAAAGACATTTTTGGACCTATGTTTGAGTAAATGTTAAAAGGTGAAATGAATCGTCTTTTGAATTATAAATCAAATGACAAGGGAAAAGAATCAAGGAATTGAAGATGTTTATGGTTTCTCGGTTTCTCATAAAATGATATCCGATGGAATAATTCGAACTTTCTCGCCTACCAACTCCTCAAACATAAGCTTCGTCCCCATCTCCCATTACTTTTAAACTCTATTCATTATACAAAACAGATTTATTGCTCAATAAAATAATAGTAGTTGTCTTTGATATATCATGAAGTACCTTAGTTTAATAATCTAAAATAAAACATTTTTATAAGTTATAAATACTCTTATAGAACTCATAAGCAAAATATATGGCAAAACTAAATAATAGTAATCCAGCTATTATTGAAATCCATTTAATTATGGTATTATTTAATAAAACACGCGCTTTGGCTACTATAGACATTAATATAATATCGTGAATTAGGATGCCCACCAAAATACCTGCCGCGACAATCGAAAATCCTGAAATTCCAGTTGTGTTAAAGGAATCAGCTAAGACTGTTCCAAATATACCCAACCAAAAAACTAACCCCCCCGGTGATATGGCAACTAAAAATCCATTTAGATAGGATGACTTTAATGACTTCTTTATTTTTCCTTCTCCTAAGTTTATATCTTTTTCCGCATTTGTAATGCTATCAATTCCTATGTAGACTAAAAATAGAGAACCAATAATCCACATGCCACTTTGAACGATGGGTAAGGATAAAAATGGAGCAAAACCAAAATATAAAAGAATAATTAAAATGAAATCAACTGTCATACCACCTAGTCCTACAAACCAACCATGCATAAAACCGTTTTTTAAACCTTGTTTTGTCATTTCAATGGTAACAGCTCCAACAGGCAATGCAATTGATAATCCCAATAACACATAAGTAAAGAAAAGTGAAACCATTATCTCTTCCTCCAAGTATAGTAATGAAAGAATATATTAAAATAAGGTTAGTAGATTAATATATTTCATAAACAAGCCATTTGGATTGTTTTGCACCCATTTTATTATATAAACTTTGTGCCACAAGATTATCTCTTGATGTTTCCCATGTCATATAGGCAAAATTATGCTCTCTAATATAAGACAAACAATGGGAAAATAGCTGCTCCCCCACTTTATTCTCTCTTGCATCTGAAGAAACATACAAATCGTTTAATATGGCTGCCCTTTTTACTTGGAGGGTGCTAAAAGTAAAGTACAAAGTAGCAAAACCCACTAATTTCCCGTCTATTTCTGCTACAAATTGCACACCGTTAGAAGGCTGTCTCAATAATTGATGAATTAGCTGTTTCAGATCATCTTCTTTAGGCTGTGGTTGTTGATAAAAATCCACGATATACTGATTCATTAATCCTAATAACTCTGACACATCTTCTTTCGTTACTTCCCTTATTAAAAAGTTTTCCATTTTATACTCTCCTTCTTCAAGAATGATATAATAAATCATAATTACAAATTGCCCCTGTTAAAAGGTACAATTTTCAACTATTTCATAGGTACAGTTGAAGGGAGTAGAAAAAATGTTTGAAATAACACCTAAGTTAGACCCAAATGACAACACACCACTTTATATACAACTCTATGAATATATATTAGAAGAAATTGAAGCAGGACGGATATCTCAAGGAACACGATTACCATCCATTCGAAAATTAGCAAGCCATTTGGAAATTAGTAAAAACACCGTAGATGCAGCTTACCAGCAGCTGATAGCGGAAGGATATATAAAGAGTAAACCTAAAAGTGGTTTATATGTCACTGAGTTTGATGAACAATTTTTGATACCTTCTTCCAAAACTCCTATTACATTAAATAATTGTGAAGTATATAAAACATTGGAGAAAATATATCCATATGATTTTCGGCATGGGAATATCGACAAAGAAAGCTTTCCTACTACCATTTGGAAAAAATTAAACAATCAGGTATTGTATGAAAAAGATATTTTTTCGTATGGTGACAGGCAGGGGGAACCAGAACTTCGTTTAGAGTTAACAAAGTATTTGTATGAATCAAGGGGAGTTTTATGTACGCCAGATCAAATTATTATTGGTGGTGGGATACAGCAATTACTCGGTTTACTTTGCATAATTATTGGCTCAGATTTTCATTCAATTGCAGTTGAAAATCCGGGGTATGATGGAACTAGAGAAATTTTTAAACATCACGGTTTTTCTATAAAACCAATTGAATTAAATAATCATGGTATTCATATAAAAAAGTTAAGAGAAAGCCAAGCGCGCTTAGTTTATGTAACTCCATCTCACCAATTTCCAATAGGAATGATCATGCCAATTACTAATCGAATGAAACTAATTCAATGGGCAGAGCATGTAAATGGGTATATTATCGAAGACGATTATGATAGTGAGTTCAGATATAGAGGTAAACCTATTCCAGCTTTACAAGGAATAGACTCCCAAGATAAAGTTATTTATCTAGGAACATTTTCTAAAGCCCTCTTACCCTCTATTCGATTGGCTTATATGATATTACCTGAACCACTAATCAAAAAGTTTAAGATGAAATTTCAATTTTACGAGCAACCCGTTTCGAAAATCCTCCAAAAGACAATCTATTTATTTATGCAACAAGGTTATTGGCAAAAGCATTTGAGGAAAATGAGACACATTTACCAGAAGAAACATGAAGCATTATACAAGTCTGTTCATGAGTTCATGGGAACCCATGTAAAAATTATTGGGGAAGATTCCGGCTTACATTTATTATTGGAAGTTAAAAGTAGCAATACGGAAGAAATTTTAATCGAAAGAGCGAAACAATCAGGTGTTAAAGTATATCCAACGTCAAAGTATTGGATGAATAAAAATCACTCGAAATATCCAAAAATACTCATTGGATTTGCTGGATTAAAGGAGGATGAAATGGTCAAAGGTATAAAATTATTAAGTGAAGCTTGGTTTAGTTAGTGAGAAACACTCTATCAGACAAATAGAGAGAACAGTTTATGGAGTTTTCTATAGTGCATTTGAAAGCTTTCCACAACAATGGTCTGCTAGGAGTGATTGATGTTAGAAACGGAACTTCTCCCATGTGGAACAACTATTTGATGATGGAAGTGCCATACGCAAAATCATGTACAGATCCAATGCGGTAGAAAGTATACACTTCAGCTTTAGAAAAGTAACGAAAAAAGGAGCATTCCCAAACGAGAACGCTCTTCTAAAAATCTTATATTTACGAACGAAAGAACTTGAAAATAAATGGAAAGGTGGTCACTTTCAACAATGGGTATCAAAGGGGGATCTTTTTTGTTTATCTAAAACTTTAAAAGAGTATAAAAAATCGTGGTGACCATCACCTTTGATGTCGTCCACGATTTTTTTCGGGGTTTTGTCCCAGCCCCTTTTTATGATGTTTTAGCCATAATAATCATATTGTAAGCACAACCTTCCTTAAATATTCAACTTATTTCAATAGCTTATTTAGCATTATCTTCTCCACCAGGGACCAGGGTGAAAATTGTTTAGCAAAAGCTAACAACTTTGCTCCTTTACCAATTGGATAGCGTAGTTTTGGTTTCTTTTCGCTACAGATAGCGACAATTAGGTGAGCCACTTCATCTGGATCTGCACTAGACCTTGATGCTTGTTGTGCATGTGATAGGACAGAATGTTTCATTTGATCCTTTTTCATCTCCACTTGATCGATGCCAGACAAACTTTTATCCCAAATTCTGGTCTGATAGGAAGCTGGTTCTACTAACGAGACGAAAATGTTTTTTGAAAGTAATTCAATTCGTAAACTTTCACTAAAGCCTTCTAAAGCAAACTTTGACGCACAGTAGGCAGACATACCCGGAAATCCCATATACCCACTAATACTGCTAATATTAATGATATTTGCCCTATCCGACTGTTCTAGTAATGGAAGCATCGCTTTAGTAACACGAAAAACACCATGTACATTAACATCAAGCTGCCGCTGAAAAGCATCCAAAGATAGATCAGAAATAAATCCTGCTTCACAATATCCAGCATTATTAATTAATATATCAAGCTTATGATATGTTGTTTGTATGTACTCTTTCACCTTTTTGATATGTAATTCATTGGTTACATCCATTTCTACAATATCTAATAATGAAGCGACCTGATCCTTCTCTGCTTCTTTTAATAATTTATCACGTGAATCCAATCTTCTCACAGTTGCTATAACTCTGTAACCTCTTTTCAAAAAACTCAAACTGGTGATAAAACCAAATCCACTGCCAGATCCCGTCACAAGTACTGTCTTCACTAGCTCGTCATCCCTTCTTTTTTTAATAGGTAAGACTATGATCAGCGAGGATTTTGCTCCCCACTAATCATTAGCTAAACATACCTTAACATATTTAATAGGAGTAATATTCTTTTTTTTCGCAATAAACAAAAATCCCCCTCGCTTTATTGCGAGGAGGATTTTGTCGAATTATTCTACACCGTCAGTCCACTCAGCTACTTTATCTGGGTTCGCATCTACCCAATCAGCTGCAGCGTCTTCTGGTTCAACACCGTCATTAATTTCTAGCATAACACTTTCCATATCTTCAATTGACCATTGGAATTGGTCTAAAACTTTATAGGCATTCGGTAAATCTTCTTCCAATCCTTCACGAACCATTGTTTCAATAGTTTCTGCTTCACCGAATACACCGTTAGGATCCTCTAAATATTTCAAATCATATTCTGAGAATTTCCAATGTGGTGACCAACCTGTTACAATAACCTCTTCCTCATTATTGATTGCTTCACCAAGCTGTGTAGTCATTGCACCACTTGAGGAAGTTTGTAAACTCCAGTCACTTAAGTTGTCATACTCTTCAAGTGCAGCTTCCGTAGCAGCTACAACACCAGCACCTGCTTCAATTCCAGTGATTGTTTGTCCAGCTTCTTCCGATAAGTCTTCAATAGAATCAACATCCATGTAAGATGGTACAACAAGGCCTGTTTTTGCTCCTTCTAAGTTCGGACCTAGTTCTACTACTTGTTCACCGAACTCTTCATATTGTGCTTGATGTGTTCCAGGTAACCATGCAGCAACCATACCATCAGCTTCACCAGTAGCTACTGCTTCCCACATTGCTGCGTTTTCAAGAGATGTCAGTTTAACATCATAGCCTAAATCTTCTAACACTTTTCCAATAACATTTGTAGAGGCAATTTCGGTATCCCAGTTTACATAAACTAGTTCAATTTCCTCACCATCACCTACAGCTGCTGATTCATTATCTCCATTGTCATCTGTAGTATCTCCACCTTCATCACTAGCACCACAAGCAGCAAGTGCAAACACTAGAACTAACACTGCCATTAAACCAAAAGATTTCCATGTTTTTAACATGTATACATCTCCCCTTTTCTAATCATTTTATATTTAAATCTTTCCGGATAATCCGGAAAGATTTATCGCATTATTCATCATGTTCCTTATACAATCTGGCACGTACAAATTTTCTATCCTTCTTGCATCTCATTAACCTTTATTTAAGTTTTGAGAAATTCTGTCAATAATGATCGCTAAAATAACAATTGCAAAACCTGAAACAAATCCAGGACCTTCCTGTGAACGTTGCAGAGCTGTTAAGACTTTATCCCCAAGCCCTGGTGCGCCGATCATTGATGCAATTACAACCATGGATAATGCAAGCATTACCGTTTGGTTTACACCTGCCATAATTGTTTTTCGTGCCATTGGTAACTCTACTTTAAATAGCTTTTGTGAGCCTGTTGTACCAAAAGCATCAGCAGCCTCCACTAATTCATTGGACACTTGGCGAATACCTAAATTAGTAAAACGGACTACAGGTGGTGTAGCGAATACTACAGAGGCAAAAATACCTGGTACCATTCCGATACCAAAGAATACTACGGCAGGAATCAAGTAAACGAAAGCAGGCATTGTCTGCATAAAGTCTAATATTGGTGTAATAATTGTTTGTGCCCACTTGCTTTTTGACATCAAAATGCCGGCAGGAATACCGATAATGATCGATATCAAACTAGCAAAAAGAACTAAAGTAAAGGTATACATCAACTCTTCCCACAAGTTTTGGTTATAAATAAACCATAAACCAACAATCGAAAAAGCAACTAATCCGAATTTCTTACCAGTAACAAAGAAAGCTATCACCGCACATAATAAAATGATAATCAGTGGCGGGATGGCACTGAGCCAATCGGCAGTCATCTCAACAAAATTACCAAAATCTTGTTTAATCGGATCAAAAATAAACTGAAATGTCTCTTTTAACCAACTAGTGAATGAATTAATCCAATCCGCTAATGGAATTTGAGGAATAAAATCAAGCATCTTCTGTCACCCCATTTCCATTTGCTAATGCTGCAATTACAGCACCACGGACTATAATCCCTTTTAACTTACCTTTATCTACAACAGCAACCGGAACTGGCGCATCATGAATAATCTCAAAAATGTCATGAATGGGTGCTTCTAATTCGGCAGTTGGCATATTAGTACGCAAGATACTGTGTAAATCTTTTTCTTGGTTATCTCGAGCCTGTTTGACATCATCAGCTGTGACATAACCCTTTAATTGTCTTGAACGATCCACTACATAAATACTAGACAAACCTTGCTCACGAATTCGTTCAAGTGCCACCCTAGGACCATGTTTATCAATATCAACAGTCTCCGGACGTTTCATAATGTGACTGGCGGTTAATACTTTAGAACGATCGACATCCTCCACAAATCGCTCTACATAATCATTTGCTGGATGCACTAAAATTTCTTCCGGAGTACCGATTTGTACAATGGAACCATCTTTCATCAACGCGATTCGATCACCAATTCGTAAAGCCTCGTCTAAATCATGGGTTATGAAAATGATCGTTTTTCTCATTGTTTGCTGAAGGTCTAATAACTCATCTTGCATATCTTTTCGAATAAGCGGGTCCAATGCAGAAAAAGCTTCATCCATTAGTAGTACTTCCGGATCGTTAGCTAAGGCACGTGCTAATCCAACACGTTGCTGCATTCCACCTGACAACTGATCTGGATACTGGTGAATAAAACTCCCCAAGCCTACTAATTCCAAAGCTTCTTTCGCTTTTTTGGCACGTTCATCTTTTTTCATCCCCTGAATTTCAAGACCAAATTCAGTGTTCTCCAATACGGTACGAAAAGGAAATAAACCGAACTTTTGGAATACCATACTCATTTTTTCACGGCGTACTTTTCGTAATGTTTCCTTCCCGACCGTAGCCAAATTTTCTCCGCCTACTTCCACGTCGCCTTCCGTAGGGTCGATTAAACGATTTAACAAACGTACAAGTGTCGATTTACCACTGCCGGAAAGCCCCATAATTACAAAAACTTCCCCTTCTTCCACATCAAACGTTGCGCGGTTAACACCTACTGTACAGCCTGTTTTCTCTAAAATTTCTTTTTTTGTTTTTCCCTCATCTAACATTGAGAGAGCCTCTTTTGTTTTTTTGCCAAAAATTTTCGACAAATTTCTCACACTAATAACAGACATGTATCTATATCACCTCAATTATTTTCATAGTTTCTCAGTATTTATGCATCACTTTTACTATGCTAAAGGTTTTATCTATTAATTTCAAGAGTTATACACTTTTCAATCTGATTATTCTGTTTGTAAAGTTTAAACTTTACAAAATAAAAATATTATTTTATCCTTTTTTCTTGTGTTAATTTTGATTTTTTAATTGGGTAGATGTAAAGTTATAATAAAAACCGAGAAAGGGGTTTCGATACCTTTATGATAAGGTCAACAGATACTAATTTAGAAAGGGTTAATAATAAAATAATCTCTGAATTTTCGAAAACTCTTGAAATGTTTTCTTTAAATAAAACAGAAGCGCAATTGCTTGTTACCCTTTATTTAAATGAAGGACCGATGACGTTAGACGAAATGAAAGATGCACTGGGAAAAAGTAAAACGGCAATGAGCTATGCAGTTCGCAGGCTCCAAGAATTTAATTTAGTCGAACGTGTCTGGCAAAAAGGTGTGCGAAAAGACCTATATGAAGCGCGCGAGGATCTGTATAAAAAATTTATGAACACCTATGTTAATCGCTGGCTCGAATCACTTAACCTGCAAATTAATAACTTAGCAGACATTCAAGAGGATTTAGCTCGTTATCCCGATCAACAAAAGGAATTGTTCGAGCATAAAATTCATGAAGCGATTTCTTTTCATCGTTCACTCGAGGAAGTTTTTTCAAAAATTAAAAGGAATGACCTTCTATAGTTTAACATATGTGGTTAGTGAAAGAAAAATACGTAACTGGAATACCTATATTCCAGTTACGTATTCGATATCTAATCCAATAAGAATAAAGCGACTGAACCTTCTTGAAATAAAAAACGGCTACCTCATTTGGTAGCCATTCCCTTACTGCATCTCTTCCACTGTCCCGTTGTCTTTATTGACAATATACCAGCCTAGCGTTGCGGTATGACTTGTTTCTCCATTTGAAACTAATTCATATACTTGAACGACAAAATCATTATTATCATTTGTATGATCCGCTACAACTTGGATGTCACTATTTTCTGTGATTTGCAGATGGTCTCGTACTAAATCTTCGGCTATACTATCCGTGATTTCAGTACTCTCCGTTTCATTGGAGTTTGTATTGTTTGCAGAAGAAGATTCTTCATCTTGACCACTATCATTGGTTTCTTCATTCATAGCTTCGGATCTTACTTCTTGGACAATCCAAGCATCATCTGAAGAAGTAATAACATAAATCATTCTAACCTTTCCGATTAAATCATTTGATTGCTCCTGTGTAACCTCATATTCTAGTTCATCGACTTGTTCCAATGTAAAGTCTTTCTCTTGATCTAGCCATTCAGGCATTTCAGTTGGTATAACATATAGCCGATCATTATCTTCGTCAAAATAATGTGTCACAAAAGCATCAGCTAATTCTTCTGTCATAATGTTCATAAAGTCTTCTTTCAGCTCTGCTTTGGAATGAAAGTCTGATAATGAACCATCATCTTCTATGTTTTCGATTACTGACATGAACGTCTTTTCATATTCAGCTAACACTTCTTTCGCCTGCTCTTTATCAAGTTCAAGTGTTGCCTCCTCAGTAGACTCTTCATTATTTGTTGCTTCCACACTATCATCTTCTGCTGTCTCATCTACATCTGTATCATTTTGTGTACATGCCACAAATAAAAGAGATAATAGTATGAGCATGCTGATGTAAAATATTTTCTTTTTCACTGTAATCTTCCCCCATTTTTTCTATTAACTTTTCCATGCAACAAGCCTACACTAGTGCTCTTTTTATATTAGCAGACTATTGGTCATACTCCTATAAGCCTATATTACCATAATTATCATTTTCGTTAAAAATTTACTAACAAAAAATCCATAATCAACGGATTGCAAGAGCAATTAAGCTTCTCCAAAGCCAAAATAGAAACAAATACAAACTGTAAGCTAATTATTATACTTTCAAAGTTGGATTTACACAAAGCTCTTGACACACTATACCCAAAGTGGTATACAAGTATACAGGCAGAAAATACTAATTACTTCATTTTTGTTTTATCGTATCCATTAACAAGACTATAAAAAAGGATAAAGGAGTGGATAAATCCTAAATTTTGATTACCTAAATAAGTAAGCGCTTAACTTTTTTTAAGCACGAAGAATAGACGTGGAGAAACCTGACAATAGGAACAATTCTTTTTGGAGGAGGCAAACTAATATTTTTATGAAAACTAATATATCTCTTAAACAATTAGTTTTAGTGTCTATAAAAGCCGTATCGATACGTGCTATGTCGCTATCTTTTGCAATACTGTTGGTGACATTCCTCTTTAATAACAGCATATTAACTGCCAGCACAGCCACCAACAACGACTTACCTCCCACAGGATTACCTTACGAAAATTACCCTGCACTAAAAGATCAATATAAAGATTACTTCTCCTTTGGTATCTTTGGTAAAGGTGAGATTGAGGGATTACTCTACAATTACGCTTCCTATACACCAGGTAATGAGATGAAACCCGAGAATACTCAAAGAGAAAAAGGCACTTTCACATACACTAGTGCCGATAATGCGATGAAAGCCTATTCTGATAGAAACCCAGATATGCTCTTTTACGGACATACTCTCGCATGGCATTCACAAACACCTACGTGGATGTGGGACGCTCCACCGGCTAGATACGATCAACCTGGTGAATTCGACAGAGAAACGGCTCTTGAAAACCTCCATACTCATATTGAGAATGTACTAGGCTACTACGGTAGCCGGATTGAAGGGATCGATGTGGTAAACGAAGCTATTGGAAACTCAAACCCTGACGATTGGAGAGCGTCCTTAGCTAAAGGAGAAGGCTGGTATATGGCGCTAAACTGGGAGTGGGTAGAGCTTGCCTTCTTGAAAGCAGCCGAAGTTGTTGACAGCAATGGTTGGGACGTCAAACTGATCTACAACGATTTTGGGCTAGATTCTCCTGACAAAGCTCGAGTTGTTTATGAGATGGTAAAAGATATTAATGAGAGGTATGCAGATGTACGCCCAAATGGTAAACCTCTGATTGAAGTTATTGGTATGCAGGGACACTATAACCTCTCCACAAATGTCCAAGATGTTGAGGACAGCATCAAACTGTTTGCAACACTTCCCGGAGTCAAGGTCCACATTACCGAGATGGACATTGCTTTACCACCGGGAGAACTAACCCCTGAGAATGAAAATAATCAGGGGATGAAGTATGCTGAATTGTTTCAAATTTATAGAAATTATGCTGTAGGTCCAGCCAATACTACGGGCAATCCAAAGGTTATCGAAACAGTCAAACTTGCAGGTGTGAGGGATGTACACGATGGCTGGAAGGGCGGCGAATTTGCTATGCCGTATGACTATGATGGACATGCCAAAAAAGCATTGCTAGGTATTCTATACCCTGAAGAGTTTCTTGCCACTCACGAATACATGGAGCCTGATACAGATGAAGACCAAAAACAAATCGACGGTGTCTATGTGTATGATACGAGTGATGGAGACAGTTGGTCCGGGGCAAATATTATACTAGGTACCGACGCATCCCAGTGGCCATGGTCTACAACAGATGAGGACGGAAAAGTAGCTTTCACTCCTGAAAAAGATGAGACATACCGTTTAAGCTTCAACTATACCGCAAAAGGTACTACCTCTATTCGTGTACGTTGGATAAAAGATAATTCAAATGGTGGCTATACTAGTGCAGATGGAGCGGACGTAAACAGCTATCAGTATGATGCTAACGAAGTGGCTAAGCATATCCCTGCGTACTTCAACAGTGGCATGGTGAATATGGGAAGCTATACCTTAACAACTGAAATAAAACTAGATGGTTCACAACCTGCTGATGGTTTGATTGGTAACATTGCCATTCGTGGTGGCGGGGGTGGTAACGCCTTCTCCATAAATTGGGTCAAAGTGGAAAAGATTGGAACCAATGGAGAGCCTGATACACTTCTAGTTAATTGGCCTGAGGGTATCGCTGGTGAGGTTCCGGGAGATAGTGAAGACCCAGGTGATGGCAATGATCCGGGAGGTGGAGCTGGATCAGGTGACGGCGATGATCCGGGAGGTGGAGCTGGATCAGATGACGGCGATGATCCGGGAGATGGTGCTGGATCAGATGACGGCCATGATCCGGGAGATGGTGCTGGATCAGATGACGGCCATGATCCGGGAGATGGTGCTGGATCAGGTGACGGCGATGATCTGGAAGGTGAAGCAGACCCAATCGATGTTGAAGATATTGATGATGGTAATGAACTTCCTGATACTGCAACCAATACATTCAATTGGTTAGTATTAGGAATGATGTTGCTACTAGTCGGATCATCTTTTTTCTTGATTACAAAAAGAAAGCATAAATAATAAAATCGGAACAAAGGGATAGATCTTTGTTCCGATTTTCAACCTAATCCCTCAAAAAAAGGCATAATTTTACTCATTATTGCATCTAAAAAAAGGAATTTAAAGTTCGACTTTTATTCTACTTGTCGAGTGTGCTCCTTCTATACTATTCATCCTTCAAAATCTCACGCAAAAACCTTTCCCGATGTTCTATAAAATAACGAGTGATTTGATAATGATCCGTATTTTCATAAGCAACTTCCTGAATATGGTCATCATCAAAACTAAAAATGGTCGCCTCCGGATACCCTAACAGAATCGGCGAATGGGTTGCGATAATAAATTGACTATCACCGTTTGCTGATAAATCATACAATATCCTTAAGAAAGCAAGTTGTCGCTGGGGGATAATGCAGCTTCCGGCTCATCCAATAAATAAATCGCTTGTTGATGAAAGCGATGTTGAAACAAGGATAGAAAGGACTCACCGTGTGACTGATGATGCAGCGACTTACCGCCATAAGACAAGTCACCTCCGTCAAGCGAATCAATATGGGTAGCAAAATGATGAAACGTTTCTGCTCGTAAAAAGAAACCGTTTGTTACTTTCGGCATCCATGACAATGTAATATAATCTCCTAATGCTGACTGAGCTTCATGTACCTCAAAATAATTATTACGTCCCCCACCAGCTGTATTAAATCCACATTTATCAGCAATAGCCTCTAGTAATGTTGATTTACCTGATCCGTTCTCCCCGACAAAAAAAGTCACATTACTGGTGATATCCAATTGCTTTAACCTTTTTATTACTGGGATTGTAAAAGGATAGCGATCATCATCAGTACTTTTATCTTTCTGCAGTGTGATTCGTTTTAAATACATATTATCACCTACTTTCTACTCTTTTTTAAAACGATAACCAACACCCCAGATCGTTTCAATAAAAGTTGGTTGTGAGGGATCTCGTTCGATCTTCTCCCGGATTTTACGAATGTGCACCGTTACCGTGGAGCTGTCGCCGACCGCATCAAAGCCCCAGATTTTTTCTAAAAGGTGATCTTTCGTGAATACCTGGTTAGGATTCGTCGCAAGGAAATATAATAAATCATACTCTTTGGCGGTCAACGTCAGTTCTACATCATCAAGATAGACTCTTCTTGATGGGTGATCGATAGTCACCCCTTTGAATTCGATGAGTGGCTTTGTTTTTTCTCGTTGTGTTAGCCGCCGATATCTTAATATATGTGCCTTTACTCTGGCAACAAGCTCATTCGGATTAAATGGTTTGACGATATAGTCATCAGCTCCGCGGTTAAACCCTTTTATCTTATCGATATCTTCTTTTCTTGCGGTTACCATTAAAATCGGGATGTCTAATGTTTCTCTGAATTGTTCACAAAGCTTAAATCCATCAATTTCAGGCAACATTAAATCTAGTAAAATCAGTGCATAAGATTCTTGCTTGGACAAGGTTAAACCTTCGCTACCAGTTGTTGCGATATCCACGTCGAAACCACTTAATTCTAAATAGTCCCGCTGTAATTCTGCAATACTTTCTTCATCTTCAATAATTAGTATCTTGGTCATTTTTGTTCACCTTTTTTCAATTGAAAATAAATAGTCGCACCTTGATCAGGCTCACTATCCGCCCAAATCGTGCCACCATGTGCTTCGATAATCTTTTTCACAATCGCAAGTCCAAGACCGCTTCCCCCTGTTCTTGAATTCCGTGATGTATCTGTCCGATAGAAGTGGTCAAATATATAAGGAAGTTCTTTTTCACTGATTCCACTTCCATTATCTTCTACAGCTATCATAACATGTTCGCTTTGTTCTGTTAGTCTAATTGTGATCATGGCTTTCTTTTTGCCGATATATTTAACACTATTAGTAATGACATTCATAATCGCTCGGTATAAATGCTCACGATCCGCTTTCACTAAAATGGTTTGTCCCTTGTCCGCAATAAACTCGAAAGTTATCTTATTATATTGAAACTTTAATTCCTCGATAATATCGTCTAAATAGGCATTAACATCAAGCACTTCAAACTGAAATGGCATCCGATCTAAATCCAGCTTTGAATAGATAAAAAGCTCATCTACCATTTTTTCAAGCTGATCTGTTTTGTTATATATCGTCTGCATGTAGCGATCTAATTTTTCAGGTGAGTCCGCAACACCATCCAGTACTCCTTGAACATATCCTTTAATCGATGTCACCGGTGTCCGTAAATCATGAGAGATACTAGCAATTAATTCTTGGCGGTTTGCTTCATATTTTGCCTGGGTTTCCTTCGCCTGTTTTAAACTTATTCTCATTTCTTCAAACGTATTGGATAATTGACCGAGCTCATCCTTTTTCTTGGATTGTATGTTATGGTCCAGGTCACCTTGTTTTATTTTTTCTGCGGCTTCGTTCAATCGTTTAATCGGTTTAATAATCGTCCTTGATACAAAGTAAGTCAACAAGCCATTCGTGACCATTAATAAAAGAATAATTGCCACCAATCGGTAACTCATAAACCTTTGCAGGCTATCCCCTTCAGGTTCTAGATTTCCCATCACGAAAAAAAGATAACCTAACAAAATCTCAATGATTAAAAAGCCGACCACTGGTATGATGATCATTGCTATATTGGACAACAATAATCTTTTTTTTATTGACATCAGCTGCACCTGCCTTTTGTTAGATTATAATAAAGAAAGAACGGATAAGCCAATTTATCCGTTCTTCTGCTTGCGATCTAGAAAAGGTACGAGGATCGCACAAATAATAGCGGTATAATAAGGCAGAAACTTTATTCCGATTGGCGTGTTAAAGATCGTCATTCCTAAAATACCAATTAAACTCGATAAAGCAATCCCTAACACAAAACCTCCTATTAATCCTACTATAATAGCAATAAAAACTCTCATGATAGATTCTCCTTTTTTAGATAAAATTTTGCTTGAATAACCATCCAGAATGACAATAATAAAAGAGTAGTCCCTATTACTGGATGTAAAGCTGCAATCCACGGAAGCTGTCCTGCAATATTTGCAGAGAAATACATAGAAAACATCATCAGCAGCAACCCGAAAACCTGCCAGTATACCACTCTTGGTAGTTTTGCTAACCAGGCAACAATTAGCAGTAATAACGGGACATTAAAGCCAAACAGATGAATAAAAAACGTGTGATTTGCCCAATGCATTGGATGAATAAATACAGCCATTCCTGCTAAAATAATTTGCGTTGTAATCATTAGTGTAAAGATGACAGTGAGTGCGAAATATAAGATTTTCGCAATTGGAATTCGCATAGATTCTTCCTCCTTTATTTGACTGTAAGCACAGTCTATCGTTAGAATCTAAACTCACTCTTAGCTAATTCTTATATTTTTCTTAAATAAGAAAAGCATGCTCTTATTTTGCTTACCACTTTTTTTCCGCAACAAAAAAAAAATCCACATGAGGCGGATTATCGGAAATATTTTTCTATATACTGTTGTTCTTCCTCTTCGGTAAACAATCGTAATGCCCTGCCAATATTGCCATTTTGTAATTCCCAAATATAATTATGTACTTCTACTGCATTACTAAAATCACCGTTCTGCCATTCCGTTAAAGTCTCCATATAAAAATTTCGATGTGTAAAATTAGAGTTTTTTGCTATGTCAAGCATTAGTTCAATTCGTTCATCGGTAATCTCTACAGCACCCCATTTATCTTCAGCATGTACTTTCTGATGGGTCATATGGTGCAAAATATCCATGAAATTCTCTTCGCTTTTAATTTTTTCTACATGCACCTCCTGTACTTCTTCTTCGATATCCTCTTGCTCCGTTTCTTCTTCCTTCTTTTTCTCCTCCGTTTCCTCTTTCATAGTAGTCTCCTCTTGTGGCTGATCCTCTTTTGCAACATCACCTTCAGAAAACAGGGCAAACCCAACAAAAATTGCAAGACCAAGAATACCTATAGCAAATCCGATAGCAACAACCCAGCCAATAATGCCCAATAATTTACTTTTCATACCAATACCTCCATAATTAACATATCAAAACCACAGCAGAAATCAAGGATTGATAAAGATAAAGTGAGACTTTAACAAACAGGGGTTTTCATCTCCACCGCTCATTAGCGAAACTTATCAGGGTATTAGCGTCTGTTAAGCCCTTGTATTACTTGCAGCTTGAAATGGGCGCTTACACACGTTCAGCACCGTGAAAAATGTGTTGGGTTTAATTGTTGAGGGTAATACTAATGTAGGATGAATTATTTAAATAAGGAGTGATTTGATGAGTAATGTAGTTCCTTCCATTAAATTACAGGATGGTCTAGATGTTCCAGTTGTTGGTTTTGGTACAGCAAACATGAAAGGAAATCAAGGAGCGACTGCTATTGCAAGTGCGATTTCTAGTGGCTACAGGTTAATAGACACCGCTTATAATTATGAAAATGAAGGTGCAGTTGGCGAAGCCATCCGTAGATCAGGAGTACCTAGACAACAAATACAAGTTGCATCTAAACTACCAGGTCGATACCACCAATATGACAGGGCAATAGAAGCGATTCAAGAATCATTATTCCGTGCAAATTTAGACTACTTTGATTTATATTTAATTCACTGGCCGAATCCAAAACAAGATCACTACGTAGAAGCATGGCAAGCATTAATTGATGCAAAGAAGTGGGGATTGATCCGCTCCATTGGTGTAAGTAACTTCTTACCTGAGCATCTCGAAAGGCTAGAAAAGGAAACAGGAATCCTCCCAATCATTAATCAAATTGAGTTACATCCATTCTTTAATCAGGAAGAGCAACGAAATTGGCATGAGGAACATGGAATTGTCACGGAATCATGGAGTCCGTTACATCGGGCAAAAGAAACAATGAAAAATGAAACACTTCAACACGTGGCACACAAATATAATAAATCTGTAGCACAGGTCATTTTACGTTGGCATTATCAGCTTGGTGCTGTTACAATTCCAAAATCAACCTCACCTCAAAGACAACTTGAAAACCTTTCAATCTTTGACTTTGCGTTAGATTACGAAGATATGGAAATGATCGGGAAGCTGACTAAACATGATGGCAGAATCAACGATCAGGACCCTGCTTATTATGAAGAATTCTAATCTATATTAAAAGCCGAAATCTAGTAAATAGATTTCGGCTTTTATCTTTATTTTCCTTTGTACTTTTCCTCTGATTGCGAAGAACTCTGGCTATTTTCCTTGTCTTTTAGATTCTTCTCTTCAATTTCCAAGTCTCTTAATGGAATATCATCAACGAGTTGCTGCTCCTTAAACTTATGCAACTCAGACCTTTTTTCATCATGGGTACTTTTTCTCTTGTTATCAACGGTTTCTTTTTGCTCTACTTCTTTATTTTTCCGTTCCTCTCCCATCAAATACACCTTCCTCTTTTAATTTCTTTGGATATTGGTAATGATGATATTGCTTTTTGGCAAAGCAGGAATATCATTCATGCTATAATCGAAATCCTGCTCTGGAAAATCAAATGAAATTTCCGTGCTAAAGAAGTTTACCGTTTCATTTAATATATCAATCGTTATCCACTCACCTGCACATCGGTGACCAATGTTAAATTCACCACCCCCTTGAGGAATAAACTCAAATGGACTACCTTGCCAGTCATTAAAGCGGTCTGGCTTAAACTGATTGGGCTCGTTCCATATTACAGGGTCATGGTTAGTTCCATATAAATCCAGCAATGTAAGTGTCCCTTCTTTAAAGTCATAATTATTCCAGGTAAAATCCTGTTTCACCCTCGCAGCTGCGAAAGGAAAGAAAGGATAATAACGACGTACTTCCTGAATAAACTGGCGTCCATTCCCTTCACGAATTTTTTTAGCTTCTTCTGGATAATCATGCATAGCCAGTAATGCAAAATCAATATAGACAGCAATCGCAACAATTGGTCGTAATAAATTTAACAGCTCGACAGCCACAATATCAGCCTTTAATAATTGACCATTAGCATCCTTATGCCAAGAAAATTGATAGAGGGCACGATCCTGATCTACCTCTATCTTTTCTTGACGGACTTTTTGGACAAGATCTTCTACCCAACTTTCTGCCTTTTGCCTAGACCATCTTGCTTTCCAATGCTTTGGTCCCACATCTGCAGCATGTTCAAACAAATCGCTTAATTCATCTACCCATTCATCGGCCTCTTTTTTCTGAAAAGGTATGCCCGTCCACCGAAGTGCGATTCGTGTCAATACATATTTTGCTATTTCATATATGTTCACTTCATTCTTTTCACTCAAGAATTGATTAATCCATTCCTCCTTCGTTAATTTCCGAATCTCATCTAACTTATTTTCTGTCATTAACGACATAAACATTGCTTTACGATTACGATGTTGGTCACCATCCAGCCCTTGCACACCACCTTTACCAAAAAGTGTTTTCTCTATTCGACCAGGTGCCGCATTCTTTCGCTGAAATTTCTCATTGTCATAAAACAATTTTGCTTCATTTTTACCAACCAAACAAATCGCTTTCTCACCGAGCAATCTGGTTTCAAAGATTCGCGAATTAAACTTGTCCGAGCGGTTCATAATAAAATAATAACCTTCTTTAAGTAGCTCTAGAGTATGATCTAATCCTTTTTCCTGTGGTAGCTGATGATTCTTTGTCATGATCAAACCTCCAATATAAATGCATTTGTTAGTATCTTTCCCTAACTGCTCCCGATAAAACCAAAAAAATGGTAATGATGAAAAGTGTAAGGCTACTGCTTTTCCTAACCCACTTCTATTTTTCAGGATAAATATTGGCAATCCTAGTTCATGAGACCTTCATAACGTAATATCTTGGGAAGGGAGGGAAAAACTAGCTAACTGCACAAGGAATCTAACAACAGTCAAGCAAGTTCAAATCTTTCCACCTCACATAAAAAAGCTAACACTTTTAGTAGTGTTAGCCCAGTTATCCTATTTATTTAATATGTCTATATCTTTATTCTGTCGCTTTTTTACTTCTTCCATTTTTCTGTAGAACGCTTCTTCCAGATCGATTTCAAAAAAATTAGCAAACTTTGTCATATATGCAAGACAATCTGCAAGTTCTTTGCCAATATCTTCTTTGATGCTTGCTTTTGCTAATTCGAAGGCTTCCGCTTCGTCTTTTCCCTGATTAATCAGTTCATTCGTTTGATTAAAAGCTTTTCTTAATTCTTCTGCAACTTCTGCCACCTCTGTTGAAAAAAGCATGTAATTATGTAATAAAGATGATTTCGTTTCTTCAAAATGAGCACCGCTAATCTCCCAATTCATTTCCTCATGATAATTTTTCATGAAGGTTTGTAATTCTCTCATTCACTCCACCTCATTTGGATATACTTGTTTGTCAAATACTGTCCATCCGTGTATTTTGCTAATTGTTTCTCATTCGTTTCCATTGTCATTGAACTGATCCAGCTCTGCTCCTCAATAAAATGTTTGATTGGCTGTTCACATGATTTTGAAGTATCGATTGATTATCTGTGAGAAAGCGAAGGTCTTCCTCCACATTTCTCATTCACAATCAATAATGGAAAACTTTTTATGTATGGACCTTTCTCTACTCTTTGCCCCACCTAGTAAACTCTTTTAACAAATATTGTAACATATAGATGTAAAGTTGCGATTTCGTTTTCAAGGAATTATGATAAAGTGAGACGATGATCAGTGGGATTGTTTCGCCTACTGACCATTAGCAAAACTTATCAGGGTGTTGGGCCCTAAACTTATCCTTGTGTTACTTGAAGTAGGGGTTTACAGACAGCACCGTGATAAGAATAAACCATTAATTAAAAAGGAGCGTTAGCCATGCATTTAATCTTAGCTTCTTCTTCACCAAGAAGACAGGAATTATTACAGCAAGTACATATTTCTTATACCATACGAAAGCCTAATGTCGATGAATCTCAAATCACGGAAACCAATCCAGAGGAAAAGGTCAAACAGCTCGCTATGTTAAAGGGAAGACAAGTCCCTATTCAAGACAAAGATGAAGTAATTCTATCTGCGGATACGGTTGTTTCCTTTCAACAAAACATTTTCGAAAAACCGGCAGATAAGCAGGCAGCCTACAAAATGATCGAAGCGATGAGTGGTAAAAAACATGAAGTATTTACTGGTGTGATGCTACGTTCTGCAGAGAAAGAAGTAGTATTTGTTGAAAGCACTACGGTAGAATTTTGGCCGTTAACTGAAGAAGAGATCATCTCCTATATTGAAACAGATGAACCATATGATAAAGCTGGCGGATACGGAATTCAAAATGTTGGGGCGATGTTTGTAAAAGGGATTGTTGGTGACTATTATAATGTTGTCGGCTTGCCTATCTCTCGTGTTGTCCGAGAGTTAAACAAATTTATGATTTCCCCCAGATAAACTGAGACTATGAACATGGTCTTACAGACGTTTAACACCATGATAAAATATAGATAAGCTACCAGAGGCTGAGACAAAAGTGTTTTTTATCCAGCAAATTTCGAACAAATTGTGCGAATACCTTTGGAAAAGTACTTCGCTTTCCATGGGCTTGTCCTCAGCCTTCTCAAAAAAGAAGTTCGCGTACTGCGGGGCCTTCACACTGCACTTTCCCACAATATTTCCTACGCTCTATTAGCATATAGTCCGGCTCTAGACTCAACACTTTCTTTTTGATTTAACCTCTTTTTTATGTAAATATTCTATTACATTTCACTCAAAACAATAGAATCATGAGTAAAAAGTATGTTATTTTAGAATATGTTGATATAGGTATAAATACCTTAAAAACAAACTATATAATTCAAACATCATGGAGGTTAACAAATGAGAAATTGGACTTTTGTATTATTTTTGTCACTTATGATGGTGATTGCAGGGTGCTCAGCGCAAACTACCCCCTCTACAATGGATGATAAAATTAACATCGGTGTTATGTTGTCAGACGTTGGACTTGGTGACCAATCATTTAGCGACTCTGCTTTTTACGGATTAGAACATGCACGTGATGAATTAGGTATACTTTTTGATTATCGTGAGTTGGCAGATGTCGGAGATTATCAAACTGGCTTATCCCAGTTAATTGAGGAAGGTAATGACTTAATTATCGGTCTTGGGTATATGATGGAAGAAGATTTATTGAAAGTTGCGGAAGAATATCCTGATCAACAATTTGTAATTGTTGATAGTGTGATAGATTTACCTAATGTCACAAGCGTAACCTTTAAGGAACATGAAGGAAGTTTTCTGATCGGTGCTATTGCCGGTATGAAAACAGAATCCGATATCGTTGGATTTGTAGGAGGAGAGGATACACCGCTTA
Source organism: Gracilibacillus sp. HCP3S3_G5_2 (assembly GCF_052063305.1). Classification (NCBI taxonomy): domain Bacteria; kingdom Bacillati; phylum Bacillota; class Bacilli; order Caryophanales; family Bacillaceae; genus Gracilibacillus; species Gracilibacillus sp. HCP3S3_G5_2. The sequence continues at coordinate 108,752 of NZ_JBQHXU010000006.1, forward strand.
TCCATAAATTTTTAAATGGCTATAAACAAGGAGTCGCTGCGACAAATCCTGATGCAACCGTAATAGATCGCTTTGCAGGAGACTTTGGAGATGATCAGCTTGGTGAACAAATTGCTGCTGAACTAATCAATGAAGGAGCAGATTATATTTATCCATCAGCAGGCTTTACAGGTGTTGGGGTAATTAATCAAGCACAGGAAGAAGGCATTTATTCATTTGGAGTCGATTCTGACCAATATTATTTAGGTGAAGATACTGTTGTATCATCCATGATGAAAAATATTGATGTGGCGATGTACACATTAGCAGCCGAACTTGTGGAAAATGGTGAGCTAACAAGTGAACATCTGGAATTAGGTTTAAGTGATGACGGGGTTGGATTAGCTCCTATTCGTGTTCTTTCTCTCACATCAGATGAAGAAAATCAGCTGAATGAGCTGACAGACGCTATCAACTCTAATGAGATTACAGTGAACGAATAAGGAGAAAGGGTGAAACACATGAATTTAAAACAAAAATTAAGATTAAACTCACTATTACCTTTGACTATCGCCTGTATTATTATCGGATTTATCGCATTTCAAATGACTCAAATTTACTCTTCCAATAACGACAATGTCGAAAAGCTTGTGGATGTCGAAAAACTAAATAGTGCAGTAATATCAGTGGAGCAAGGTTTAAGCAGTTTTTCTCTAAACAGAACAGATGCAGATGCAGAAGCTGTTCAAAACAGCTTACAGAACAGCTTCGATATTTTAAGGGGTTTAGCTAATACCGAAAGTGCAGAAGATCAAATACGCAAGATGGAAGAAAAGCTAGAAGCTTTAAATAATGATATCGCAGTAGCTTTAGATGAAAAAGATGCAGCAGAGGCTAGAAAACAATCGATTAGAACTAGGGGGCTTCAAAACGATATTCATTTATTACAATTAATTGTGGATGAAAACTACCAAACAGCACAACAAGAACTAGAAACAAAGATTGATTCGATCATCTTGTTCACGATTGTTTCAGGGATAGTGTTACTACTAGGAACAGGAAGCTTTTCTTTTATCATGACAAATCGGATCGTAAAACCAATTTATACCCTTACCGATCATGCAGATGCTATTTCCAATGGTGATCTTACCAGATCAATTGAGGAAACAGCACGAAGAGATGAAATTGGACAATTACATAATAGTTTCGCCCGCATGAATCAAGATTTAAAAGAATTAATTGCCAATGTATTAGAAACAGCCCAAAGTGTAGCTGCTTCTGCAGAGCAATTAAGTGCTAATGCAGATGAAACGTCATCAGCTACTGAGCAAATTGCCGATTCCATTCAAGAGGTATCAGATGGATCTGAACAACAACTTGATAATGTTGATCAGTCTAACCGAAATGTCGAACAGATCGCAGAAGATATTGAAGCTATCTCAGCTCGCATTTCACGCGCAACAGCATCTTCCAATCATGCTTCTGAACAATCTGAGCAAGGGATGGAGACCGTTAAACGTGTTAGCGAGCAAATGGACATTATTAACCAAAACACCGAAGATACTGGTCAGGTAATCGAAGGATTAAATACTCATTCTCAGGAAATAAATAAAATTGTCGATATAATAACGGATATCGCTGAACAAACCAATTTACTTGCCCTGAATGCTGCAATCGAAGCAGCACGAGCTGGCGAACATGGAAAAGGGTTTGCCGTGGTAGCAGATGAGGTGAGAAAATTGGCGGAAGAATCAGGTCAATCCGCTCGCCAAATTAATGACTTAATTGCAGTGATGCAACAAACCACTGTAAAAGCAGTAGAATCAATGGAAGCAGGAAATCAAGCAGTTAAACAAGGTTCCTCCCTTGTATCTGAAGCAAGTGATGCATTCGGAGATATTACGAAGGTTGTCACAGATGTTCAGGAACGTATGGTGGAAGTGACGACTTCTCTTGATCAAATGAAAGAAAATAAAGAAACACTAGTTACTTCGATGAATCAAGTATTGTCCATTACAGACAAAACTGCTCATCATTCTCAGGAAGTTGCAAGTGCTACGGAACAGCAAACAGCCTCTATTCAAGAAGTATCAGCTGCTACGAAAGTGTTAGCAGAAATGGCACAAGAATTACAAAATAAAGTGAGTCGCTTTCAAATCTAGAAATTAATGAGAGAAAAAGTAGCTCAGCAAAATCACCTAGCATACTAATCACTTTTTTTGATTGGTATGCTTTTTTACAAAATCTATGTCTCTATTGTGGTAAGATTTGATGAACTGGTGGTGCTAAGATGACTGACGAAAAAAGAAACTCCTGAACAAAAGAGAGAAACATTAAGACAAAAAGAACTTAAAGAAAATCCTGCTAGTAGTTTTCAAGGTAGTAGATTGCCCGATTTAGTCGGAAGTTTAAGCTGGAAGGGTACTGGAATCCTGATTCTTATCGTTATTTTAAGTATTATCATTTATTCGGTTTTCTTTCACTAACAGTACGAATAGCACCACGAGTAATTCTCTTATAACAAAAGTAAGCTGGGTAGTTTTATGCAAAATTACTTCGTTATTATATTTCAAAAATGTTTTGTGTAATAATCAAAAAAGAGCCTCAATTACATTTGGGCTCACTCCCCCTTTTTTTTAAAAGGCTTCACTATAGTATTCACGCAACTCTTTAGCATTTTCCTTCCAATTTACTGGCTCACCTTTAACAAGTTGCTGAAAGACGTCTAGACAGCGATGCCAACCTGCAGCCATGTACATGGCCATTGAGGCGTCATCAAAGGAATGCTTAAACGTAAATAGACAGCCATTTTCTCTTTCCCTTATACGCATTTCAAGCAAATCGTCTATCTCTTGGAATACAAAGGTGTGCGGTGCCTCTAACTCGATTACTTCTCCTTCATATACAGAACCTTCCCCATCATCAAACTTCAGCTTACCACCGACTTTTATATCCATTTCTGTTGTTGCGAATGGATACCATTGGATAAAGGAAGGCGGGTCGATTAATGTATCAAATACTTTATCTGGAGAAAGTAGAAATTCATATTCAAATGTTAGCGAGTATCTTCCATTATGTTGACTAAGTGTACCGTAATTCATTGGAACTACCTCCTTTTGAATGCTATTTTATCATACAACTGACAATAGTATTCAAAAGTATGATATAACATTGACTAGTTGTCTACATCATAATATGGCTATATTACCAAAACTTATAAAAAAAAGAGGGATTATTATGAATCCATTAAATAACAAAATTACTGCTGTATTTATTCCTGTGAAAGATATTCGGAAGGCACGTGACTGGTACTGTGATTTACTCGACAAAGAACCTGTTGATGACTTTCCTGGAGGGCACCTTTATGTTATCGAATTAAACGGGTTAAATGTGGTTTTGGACAGTCAAATCTACCGGGAAGAAACGATCCTAAAAACACCTGCCTTCCATTTTGATACCGAAGATATTCAAGAATCCTATCAGTATATAAAAAACAAAGGGGTAACATTACTTTCTAAAATTCAATTCGGTCATTTCTTCAACTTTCAAGATCCAGATGGAAACCATATGATGGTATGTGAGAGATAAGGGTGAAGGGTATGATCCAGCAGAACTCGACTATGTAATATCTTAAGCCTATCGGGGTAAAGGGGTTCTCCAAAACTTGTAAAGAAGTAATGAGTATGGCTTTCAACTTTAGAACTTAGAACAGATTCAGGCAAAGAGTTTAACCGAAAACATCGGTTCCGGGCTATCGAGAAAAACAGGTCATGGTTATAGTGTAACTGTGAACACCTCAATCTATTTGATTGAGGTGTTCTATCTAATAACATTTAAAGGTGCGCTCTCCCACTTTGGCACGTAAAAACTCGGTTAGTTTACTGCTTTCAAATAAAATTAATAAAATGCTCCGTGAAAGCATTGCTTTTCTCTTTTAATCGTCTCTCGACACCATCCATCTCATCATTAATTGGTCCTTAATCTATTAAAGTATATGTTCCTCTTGTTAATCTCTTTAACCTTCTGTATTGATGTGGAACAGTGGAAGAAAAATTACCGCCATAATTTATCGGTACCATATCTGCTAATGTTGTTCCAATATCTTTCCACTTTTGTTTATAATGCTGGCTGATATAACTTTCCACTTCTTGAATGGTCATTGGTTTTTGCTTGTCCTGGAAACATTCTAGAATTACTTCCGGTAAAGTCATTCACTACTTCCTTTCCTATTATCAGTTATCCCATTAATATTTTATTTCATATATGGCAATGTATGAATTTCCTTAATGACAATTCGAAAAAATATCATTATATTAGAAATAATCATTATATTAGTTTTCACCATTCTTCGAACTTATTTCTATTCGTTTTATCATCTAAAACAAAGATTTGATTATATACGTAATCTAAGATCTCATCGTAAACTATAACCAACAAAAAAAGGGGTGAAGCAATGGAAAGGCAAAGAAAATTAATTATTCTATTTACATTTATGTTGTTTGTTATCATTTTATTTGCTTGCAGCAATAATGAAAGCGTTTCGAATAATGAGAATCATGGTGATGTAAAGGAAATATCTATATTAGCTCCTCTACATTCGGCTGAAACACCTGATCCGATGATTGAAGAAAAAATAGAGGAATTAACGGGAGTAAAATTAGATTTGCAGTTTGTTCCAGCAAATAATTATCAAGATCGGATGAACACAGCTTTTGCGACAGACAGTATGCCTATGGTTGCAAACATACCAATTGAAGGTAACTTTAAAGAAGCAATTAAAGACGGGCAATTTTGGGAAATTGAACCTTATTTAGATGAATACGATAATTTAAAAAACTTAAAAGATGAAGTGTTAGATAACATGAGGGTAGACGGAAAGCTTTATTCACTTTATCAAGGACGTCCTTTATCAAGACAAGGGATTATCTACCGAAAAGATTGGGCAGATAACCTTGGATTGGATACACCTGAAACCACCGATGATTTTTTTGAAATGATGAAGCAGTTTACCGAAAATGATCCAGATGGGAACGGCGTGGACGACACAATAGGCCTAGCTGATCGTGGTGATTTAGCATATGGCTCCTTTAACACAATTGCATCTTGGTTTAACACTCCCAACGAGTGGGGTGAGCAAGATGGACAATTACTGCCAGCCTTTATGTTCCCAGAGTATAAAGAAACATTGGACTTTATGAAAGAATTACATGAGCATGGTTATATTAATCAAGATTTCCCTGTTACAAGTAAGCCTGATCAACAGGACATGATCAAATCTGGAAAAGCAGGCGCTTATATCGGCTGTATGTGTGATGTTAGTCAACTCCACAGCGATGCTGTTGCTTTAAATCCAAATATAGAATTAGAAGTACACAATCAAATAAAGGGGCCAAATGGTGAATATCAAATCTGGGGTATTCCTGGATTTAATCATCCTTATTTCTTTCCGAAATCCACGGTAGAAACGGAGGAAGATTTAAAAGCAATTTTAGCATTCTTCGATAAAATGATGGAACCAGAAGTTGCAAACATTGTATTTTGGGGAATCGAAGGGGAGCATTACACCGTGGAAGATGGTAAAGCTGTTACGATTGATGATAGCAGTAAATTAGACCGTGAAGTAATCCCCTACCAAACCTTTGAGATTGGTGAACCGGAAACAAATGGACGTTATGAAGGTGCTTTTCCTTTAGAAGCTCGCGAAAAAGCAGAGGAATTGTTTAAAGATAACGAAAACTATTTAATTGAAAACCCTACTGTAACCTTAGATTCTGAAACCTATGATATGAAAAGAGAGGAATTGGATACCATTATTACCGATGCAACATTTAATTATATTATTGGTCAAATCGATGAACAAGGTTTTGACGAAGCAATCGAAAAGTGGCAAGCTGCCGGTGGTGATGACGTCATCGAAGAATTCAATGCTTCAAAATAATAGGAAATGACTCGGAGAATGGCTGTTATTTAACTAACAGCTATTTTTCCGTTATGTGATAGGAAATAGCTGAACGCTATGATAAAATTATAGCGTCGTGCTAATTGTTAAAGAACGTAAAAATGGAGGTGGGATGATTTGTTTAAGAAAAGACAAAAATTCTACTTAAAGCTATTATCATTTGTTTTATTACTTGGAATCATCCCTGTCTTATTGGTAGGTATTTTCTCTTTTCTTATCTCATCTAACAGTATTCAAAATAAAGTAGAAAAAGAAAAAGAACATACGATTTATCAAACCCAGATGACGATTGAACAGGTATTAAAGCAAGTGGATCAATCACTAACGAATTTTGCGATGTCACCTCTTGCCAATCGACTACTGGAAGAACCTATGGAACCGAATCAATTTCCTCTCTATCGAAATTTAAAGAAAGAACTAAACTATTTGCAGCGTTTTGACTCGGGAGTAATTGATATAGCGTACATAAATAAGGAACAAATGTGGTTAATCCGGAACAGAGGATTAAAAAAATTAACCAACCAAGATAAAGATTTGATCGAATCCTTTAGTAAGCTTACCAATCAGTCAACATGGTTAATTCAAGAATCCGAAGATACTTTTATCGATGAATCCGCTAATAATTGTAAGCGCTATCTAACTATAGTAAAAAAGCTGCCGCTTAGTTCCGTACATAATAAGGGATTTATTGCGGCAACCCTGCCAATTTGTGATTTGCAAGATAGAATGTTATTGGAGGAAAATAATGGATCAACGATCGTATTAGATGAAAATAATCAGGTTGTTATAAGCAGCGAGCAAAGTCAGATTCATTCATTGGAGAATCATCCTATTACCGAAAAAATACAACAACATCATCAAGTACACAATCAAATGCACATTGACTATAATAACGAGAAATATACCGTTACCTATCGTATTTCTAATTATAACGGCTGGACGTATATGAACCTTATTCGATTAAATGATCTCCAAGCATCTTCCTATGCTATTGGCTGGTTTACCTTTATCATATGTCTTGTTATTGTGTTAGGACTTATTATCGTAGCTATTATTGGCTCCGGAAAGCTATATAAGCCTATTCAACAAATTATTCATCTTATGAAATTGCCGAATGATAATAGGAAATCCCAAGATGAAATTGAGCAAATTACAAAACAGATCCATACGATCCTCGACAAAAATCAAACATTAGAAGAACGGGTTCAATCTCAAAAGAATCAGCTACAGCTTTTTTTCATCAATAAATTAATCATGGGCAATGTGACCGAAAATGAAATAAAAGAAAAACTCGCACCGGAAATCAATCATAACCACTGGTATACCGTTATGCTGATAAAAATCGATTCGATAGAAGGAACACGATTTACTAATAACGACCATGATATGATTCTTTTTTCCATTAACACAATTATAAATGAATTATTGGATGAAAATGAACGATTGACACCCACCGTATTCGAAGATAAACAAGTAACCATATTAATGGGTGAAGATAAAAGTCAGAGATATAAAGAGTACGTAGATAAGATATCAAAAAAAGTAAAAGAAACCATTACTGAGCTATTGAAAATCTCTATTACTATTGGGATTAGTAACAAATACTATCATTTAATCGAAACCAATGATGCACTACAAAAAAGTGAAGCAGCTTTGCGACAAACGATCATATTAGGCAAAGGTAAAATTATCTGGTTTGATTCACTGGAAGAGCAGCATACGTTCAAAACCTTTTATCCAAAGCAAATTGAACATGATCTATTTGTTGCCATAAAAACGAATCAACGGGAACGGGCTGATCAAAAGTTAACAGAACTGCTTGATAATATATTTAATAAGCAATTGACCTATACACAGTATGAAATCTCGATACTTCGATTTATCAATAATCTATTAGAATTGACGGAGATGTTAGCGATCGAAATAGATATGATTGATGACAAACAAACACTGATTCATTATCTCTATCGTTTCCGAGTTAGAGAAGATGTCGAAAATTGGTTCAAACAAGTAATGATTTACCCAATAATTGATCATCTCCAAAATCGTTCAGAACAACAGTATCATTCACTGTCAGAACGGGTTATCCATATGATTCATGAAGAGTACGATCAAGATTTAACGTTAGAAAGGATTGCGGAGCGTCTACATTATAATGCAAGTTACCTAAGCAATCTATTTCGCCAAGAAACTAATATATCGTTTAGTGAGTATTTAGCACAATATCGGATTGAAATGGCCAAAAATTGGTTAGAAAATACGAAAATGCCTGTTAAAGAGATTGCTAGTAAACTTCGTTATAATAACTCGCAAAATTTCATCCGATCTTTCCGAAAGATTGTAGGAATGACTCCGGGGAATTATCGTAAGAAAATGGGGATGGAATAGGATGAAGAATTGCAGCTCTTTGATGGAGTGCTGGAATATTTTCAATAGTTTTTTACTAAATAGACTGTGAAGTAAAAGATACCACTTTCTCAATTACACAGTCTATTTAGATATTAATGGATTATTTCTACTTTCATACCTAATTGCTCAGAGATAGTTTGAGCACCTTTTTTTACACTTTCAGATATTTCATCCATACGGTCTTGCATCCTAAATTCTGGTCCTACAACGCTTAGCGATGCAATGACTTTCTGTTGATGATTAAAAATAGGATAGGCAACACCAGCTGAACCATAATCTAATTCACTAAAACTGTAGCAAAAACCTTGCCGTCGGATTTGCAGCAATTCTTCTTTTAATTGTTCAGGATCCGTTATCGTGTGCTTAGTAAAGCTTTTGAGGTCTTTCGATATATTTTTAATTGTATCCTCTGGTAAATAAGCTAGAAGTAATTTTGTAGGTGCACCTGCATATAATGGTACTCTCTTCCCTAACTGCGAAGTAGATTTAATGGATTGCCCACTTTCCAACTTTTCAATACATACTCCTTCTTTTCCATCCACAATGGTTAGTAACACTGTTTCATCGGTTAATTGAGAAAGATCTTCTATAACCGGCTTGGCAATTTCTTTCAGGTTCATTTGGCGGGAAACGACCATTCCTAATTCAAACAACTTCAGACCTAGCTTATATTTCTTCGTGTCAGGATTTTTCGTGATATATCCCCTGTCTTCAAGCGTACTTAACATCCTGTGTACTACACTCTTATATAGCCCAAGTTCGATACTTAATTCTGTAACCCCCCATTCTGGATTGTCATCAGTAAAACATTCCAATAATGACAAGATACGATCGACTGTTTTTAAATTATTATTCGTATGTTCGCCCATATTCTTCCTCCTGTATATTGACAGTTGGGTATTGTTTGTTACTTATTATATCAATATTATTTACCCATTTGAAATAGCATAAGCATGATTGTTGATTTAATTAGATATTTGCTTTCTCTGCTATTTTTTTTATACGTTTTTTACTTTCATAAAGAATCTTCTCTTCATCAAGTGTTAACACTTCCCGATCCTTCATTACAATTTTCCCGTCTATTACAGAATCATTTACATCATTACTGTTTACCGCATTAATAATAGTAGAAATTAATGAATGCGAAGGGGATATGTGCGGCTGATCAATATCAATTAATATTAGATCCGCTTTCTTTCCTATTTCGATACTACCTATTTGTTTTTCCAATTGTAGTACTGATGCTCCTCCCAAGGTCGCCATATGTAGTAATTGCTTAGCAGTAATCACAAATGGGTCAAAATCATGAATTCCATAGTGACTCTTTAATCCGGTGCTTAATGTACGCATTTCATCAAATAAACTTAAACTGCAACTAGCTGCGCCATCACTTGCTATCCCTAGCGATATATTATTTTTTAAAATAGTTGGGGTTTTTGGTACACCATGCCCTCCAAAATTTGCTCGTGGACAATGTACAAGCTTCACATCTTTTTCTCTAAGAAGTTCAATTTCATTTTCCGATAACAATACATTATGGGCCGTTACCCAGTTGGGACCAAGTTGGCCGAATTGGTCAAAAACTTCTGCTGGTCGCTTCTGATAGTTTTGTAAACAATGACGCACCTCATCACGGTGTTCAGAAAGGTGAATGTGCAAACCTGTATGATATTCTCTTGCTTTTTCTCCCATTAATTCTATTAACCCTGGCGTACTCGTCATCACCTGACGTAAGGCAAAGAAAATCCGTATTCTTCCGTCTCCCTCCCCGTGGTAATCCCGATAAAATTGTTCAATTTGTTCACTAGCTTCTTGTGGAGAAACTGATTTCATATTAGCAGGTACAAATGGGGCATCGTCCATTGTTGAGTACGTTAACGATGCCCGCAAACCCGATTCGATAGTTGCATCTGCAACACGATTCATATGCACACCACCAGATTCATTAAAAGTAGTTGTTCCTGATTTAATCATTTCAAGACCACCTAACAACCCACTTAAATAGGCATCTTCCTCTTCCAAACTGCTTTCGAAAGGAACTAGGACTCGCGCCCAAACCATAGGATATTCTCCGTCAGTCCTGCCTCGTAAAAATTGTTGACACATATGAGTATGTGCGTCCACTAACCCTGGCATTAAAAGCTTACCTTTACCATTTATAATTTCTTTTGCTTTATAATTTTTTAGCAAAATCTCTGCTTTACCAATTGCTGCAATTTTTGTATCCTTCACGACTACTGTTTGATCTTCTACTATTTCAAAATCGGGTGTCAATAGATTACAATTTTTTATTATAATATTTGCTTCTTCCATCTTCATTACCCCTTCCGCTATAACAAACAAATCATTCATTTTAATACAACTGTTCTTATTTATAGAACTCAGTTCTTATAATTGGATAAAAAAATAAATTTTTTGCAAATGATGTTTGCTTATTCCTTAGTTGCATTTATTATATTCATGTCTTCTGCTACTTGTTGCAGACACTGCTCAAATGTCCCTGCTATAATGTTAGAAGAGATTGATAACATCAGATTCAATGGTAGATCAAAATCCTCAATCAGCATTCCGTCAACCATGCCATTTTCTACATTTAACTTATCAGCAAGTTTTTCCTTCATATTACGGTTATCGGATATAAACCCATATACTTTTTTCCCTAATGCATATGCAAGGCCACATTCAAATACTGTACCTGAATCTGGTTCGTGACCTCTAAAAGGGTTTAAATTAGCTATAACAATATCTGCCTTTCGAATTAATCCTTCATTTGCAAAATAAATCATTGTTGCCTTTCCTTGCTTATCCAAGTTGTCATATGGCTCTCTGTCTCGGGGATATAATCCTTGAAATCTATATTGCTGACAAAGATTACGCAGTTTTTTTCCATATTCCACCCCGTCAGGACGAAACACATGGAATCCAGCAATATATATTTTTGGTCTTTGATCCTCATGAAAATCAAACCAAGTTAAAGCAATGGGATTAATCTTACGTTTTAGAATTGCTTCCTGTGCAACTTCTTTTGTTCGAAACACATAATCAGTTAATTTTATCTCTTTTTTCAAGTCTTTTGTCACCGCATATATACTTTTCTTATACGGGGACGTCAGATATCTTATCTCCCCATTATGTAAATGAACCCTGCACTTAGTGACTGCTCCATCAATGACAGTATAAAATAATTCATCTATTTTCATTCACTCTCTTCCTTTCTTTCTAAACAAGCTTCTTAAAAAAATCCTCCATAAATCGTTCTGCATTTACTTCAATACCTACCTGAGTCCGTGAATAATCTCGAAATAAATCTTCACTTGTTCTTCCTAACGCATCTGGAGCAGTATCCACATGAATTGGCAAAGATATAGTTTTGATAAAATCAGGATGAATCGCCACTCCAATCGCTAATGGATCATGTAGTGCACATCCTGCAAGATAAGGATGCAATTTTTTATAAGCATTTAAGTAATATTCGGTAAATTGTACAAAAAAGTCAGCAATATCTGTGCCTTTCTTTTTCCACCTTTCCACATCAGATTTGGTTAATAAAGTCTTTCTTGTAATATCCAAGCCTACCATTGTAATTGGCAAATTAGATGTGTAGACGATTTGTGCAGCATGGGGGTCAATATGATAATTAGCTTCAGCAAATTTAGTGACGTTACCAGGAGTTGTTAATGCTCCTCCCATTGATACGACCTGGCCAATTTCCTCAATAATACGTGGCTCCTTCTTTATAGCTAAAGCAAGATTAGTCAAAGGCCCTGTTGTCACTAAGGTTAGCTTCTTTTTATAGGTTAGTATCTGTTCAATTATTGCATCTACAGCATGGCTATCTGGGTACTTTGGTTCTTCGGTAATTTCTCCTAATGTATTGCCTAATCCATCATCACCATGAATTAAACCATTATATTCTCGATCGAGTTCTAATGGCCTTTCTGCACCTTTCCAAACCGGAATATCAACTCCTAATAATTCTAATAGAACTTTAGTATTCCTCCAGGTATAGGCAACTGGTGCCATTCCATAGCTTGTAGTAATGCCTAATAATTCAGCTTCTTTGGATGATCTTACTGCATAACCAATTGCTAATGCATCATCTATACCTGTATCTACATCTAGCAGTATTTTTTTCATGAGACTTTACACCTTTCTTTATGCTTGCCAGCTATTATAGGAAAATTTTTTATTTGTTCCCGATTCTGAAGCAATAATTTTCAGTAGCCTTTCTTTGTAATCCGTATTAACGTCAGCCGTTTCTGGAATCACTTGACTTGCTTCATGAAGAAAATGAAGGATATCCTTCCCCTGTTCCCTACCTCGTTGGGTATGTATATCTAAAGCAAATTCGGGAATTTCCGGTTTTTTCCCTCTATTAAACTCCTCTATTACAATATTCTTTAGCCAATCACTTGAGCGATCTTTTTCACATTGACACAAAAAGCGAACTGCATGTACAAAGAAAATTGGACGATCACCATCATTGTAGGGGAAATTTTCACGAATCTGATTAAGCGTGTGAATGATTACTGGTGCTTGGACATTTCCAAATCCTATATCTTCAATAGCTATTGCCTGTAGACGTCTCCATAGTTTATCTTCGAATTGTGGACTTGTAATATACATCTCATAGGCTACTTCTACTGCCTCCTCTTCCAATCCACGACGGATAGATTTCTGCAAGGCAGAGATAATTTCATCCCCAGGAATGCCATTCTTTGTACGAATATTTGCCCATGGATCATAACTCATAAATTCAGTCAAAATAAAGCCTCCTTCAGATTTCCTATAAAAACTATAAAACTATTTGAATCCACCATCAGTTAAACCTTGAATAATATATCTTTGAAATATCATTACTAATAAAATTACTGGCAAGCTTGCAATCACACCGGCCGGTAAAATCAATTCATACTGCACTCCAGCTTGTCCAATCATCTCACCAATTCGCAATGGAACTGTTTTAAGACTAGAATCTGTGAAAACAGAAGCAAATACGAACTCATTCCATGCACCAATGAAAACAAATATCCCCGTCGTCACAAAGCCTGCCAGTGATAATGGAACAACCATTCTGATCACAGCTTCAATCCTGGTACAGCCGTCAATTCTAGCAGCTTCTTCAATATCATATGGTACGGTTGTTACAAATGCACGGAACATCCAAATAACATACGGCAAAGAAAATGTGACATAAGCCAAGATCAAACCTATATGAGTATATAAAAGCCCTGTAGTACGCATTAATATAAATAGTGGAATAAGTAGTGCCATCTGTGGCAACATTTGTGTACATAGAATCAGAAGAAAAAGCTGTTTTTTCCCAGGGAAACGTAGTCTGGAAAAAGTGTAAGCTCCTAACGTACCTACTATTAAACAGAGCACAGTTGTAAATGTAGCGAATAGTAAACTATTCCATAAAGAACTGGTAAAAGAATCTGTTGTTAATAGCTCTTTATAATATCTAAAACTCACATTTTCAGGTAACCAGGTTGGCGGACTTTGAAACATTTCAACTGGTAACTTTACACTCGATATAATTAACCAAAAAAACGGAAACACTAAATAAATCAATAAAAAAATAGAAGAAATTCCAGTTAAAATATTCTTTGCTACCTTTTTCAATTGGATCAACTCTTTCACAATTAGAATTATTTATCAATAGTCAAAGCAGAAAAAACTGCTCCGACTATGATAGTTAATTGTTAATACTTGTTACTTCCTGCTCGGCCGCATCCAATGCATCTTTTGAATCTAAATCACCTTTAATTACTTGAATTAGGTGTCGAGATACGGTATCGCTAATCAATGTTGCTCGTTCATGCTTAAATAATCCATGTGGATACTCAATCTGTTCACCAACAATACCAAAATGGGGATAGGTATCGATAACTTCTTGATCTTGTAACGCTTCTAAATTTGCTGGTATACGAGCAACTTCAGATAGTGCCATTTTCTTCTCTTGTTCATACCCCGTAGCAAATTGGATAAATTCAAATGCTGCTTCCTTGTTTTTTGAGGTGGATGGAATAGCCATACCACCGGTTTCTGCTAAACTTGCTGAAGTTACTTTATTTCCTGGCATTAGCGCTGCTTCTACTTTACCAACAACTTTTGACTGTTCAGGGTCATTGGCATATCCGGGAATATCTGGATATCCGATAAACATTGCCAGCTCACCTTGAAAAAATAGGTCTCTTGCAGCATCTTCCTCAAAAGATAATGGATGCAAAATTTGATGTTTTATATTTATATCCTGCCAAAGCTGAATTGCTTCTTCACCCTCAGGAGTATTGAAATCAGGTTGATTATTTTCATAATCCCAGAACTCCCCGCCTTCTGTACGAATTGTGTACATAAATGGTCGAATAGCATCCTCTTCACGGAGTTGTAATCCTAGCGGATAGTCTATATCTGTATTTTCTTTTATTTGTTGAGCATAACCAATTAATTCATTCCATGTTTCCGGTGATCCCTCCAAGCCTGCTTCCTCAAAAATCTCTGTATTATAGTAAAGTTGTGTTAACCATAAATAGCGTGGTATACCATAGATACTTCCGTCATACGAGAGATTTTCAAAACTGATATCTGTGAAAGGTTCCTTCATCTCATCCGTAATATATTCATCCAATGGTTCTAGGAATCCTTGTGCTGCGAATTCCGCTGCCCAATCATCTCTTACATGAATTACATCATATTCATCACTTCCACCACTCATTTGCGTGAACATTGTATCGTGGAGCTCCGTAAATCCAATCACTTCATAATTAACCTTAATACCTGTTTCTTCTTCAAATTCCTGCGCTTGGTCCTGCCAAAACTGATCTTCTACATACAGAATAGAAATCTCTTTCTGACTTGATTCCTCACCCTCCGCCTGTTCACTATTACAACCAGTTGCAAAGATTAATAATAAAATGGAGATAAACAAAAAATTTGGTCCTTTAAACATTTCCATCACTACCTCCTGATTTTAAATAGTTATACTTAACTTATTTATTTTCATTACCTAAAACTCTTACATAAAGTACCGTAATACATAGTGTAATGAAGGTAATGACATAAGCTAACGCAGATCCATAGCCTATATCCTGATACCGAAATGCTTGATTATAAGCATATACATTTATAACCATCGTACTATCCACGGGTCCACCGTTAGTCAAGACTGCGATCAAATCATAAACTCGTAACGTCCACATCGTCTGAATTGTTAATACCACTAATAGAACTGGTTTTATCGTCGGTAATACTATATTTCTAAATTGAGCAATCGCACCTGCACCATCTACTTTTGAAGCATCATATAATTCTTTTGGAATCGACTGCAATGCTGCCAAAATTAATAATGCTGCAAAAGGTGTACTTTTCCAAATGTCAGCAATAATTAACGCACCTAATGCAGTAGCTTCATTATTAAGCCACATAATCGATTCATCAATCACACCGATACTTAGAAGAATTTCATTAAAGATTCCATTTTGGGCGCTGTACATCCACTGCCACATCAGGGCGTTGACAACATTTGAAAGAGCCCATGGAATTAAAAATAGTCGCTTAAAAAACCAAGTTCCCCATGCCCCATGATGAATAGTTAAGGATATGGCAAATGCCATGATTAATGTTCCTAATACACTCACAACAGTAAATATAATTGTATTTGCTAAAATAGTTGGAATTCTTGGATCTGAAAGTAATTTAAGATAATTTGCAAACCAGACAAAATCATATGTAAGGTTTCCAGCTACAAAGCTTGTCTCCATGAAGGACATAATAAACGCATAAATCATTGGAAAAATGATTGTGAAAAAAATTAATACTATTGAAGGAACTAAATAAGTGAAAGCTGTTTTTGATTCCGAAATACGATCAATTCGTAGTTGAATACTTCTCCATCTCCTGACTTTTGACCATGCCATTGAGTTCTTGTTAAATTGCACGTATTCTCACATCCCCTCTTTCAAAACATTCCACCACAGTCTACTTAGTTAATAAGCAGATTTTCCTCCGTATTAATATCGAAGAATTTTACATTTTGTATCTCAAAACTTATTGGTAGTAATTCACCCATTTGAAGATTCCTATCACTCGTAGCTGTTATCGTTATTTGATGATGGTCGATACTACAGTATACAAATTGCTCTGATCCCATGTTTTCGATCATTTCAATTTCTACTGCTATACTCGTATCATTTGTATCAGTTACATAAAAATCTTCTGGGCGAATTCCGATTAAAACCTCCTTTTCATCATATTTTTGTAACGTTTGCGTCTGGAGATCAGTAAGAGGAATGGAAATATTATTTATCTTTATAGCAAGTGCATCATTACCATCTTCTATGCTTGCACGTATAATATTCATTGGTGGAGTTCCAATAAATGTAGCAACAAACAAATTAGCAGGATTATCGTAGATATTCATAGGTGTATCTAGTTGGAGAATTTTACCTTCTTTCATAACTGCTATCTTCGTAGCTAGTGTCATTGCTTCTGTTTGATCATGCGTTACATAAATCATCGTTGTCTTCAATCTATTATGTAGTTTCGCTAACTCTGTTCGAGTAGAAGTTCTTAATTTTGCATCTAAATTGGAAAGTGGTTCATCGAACAAAAAAACATTAGGTTCCCTAACAATTGCTCTCGCTAAAGCTACCCTCTGTCGTTGCCCTCCCGATAAATGCTTTGGTCTTCTTTTAAGTAACTTGTCTACCTTTAAAAGTTTTGCTGTTGATAGTACTAGTTTAGTTATCTGGTCATTTGTGAATTTCTTCTTTTTCCTTAAATTGAACGCAATATTTTCAAATACTGTCTTGTGTGGGTACAAAGCATAATTTTGAAAAACCATCGCTATATTTCGCTCAGCAGGTGTATACTTTGTCATTATTTGATCATCAAATAGAATATTTCCTTCGGTTACTCCTTCAAGCCCTGCTATCATACGTAAAACCGTTGACTTGCCACAACCTGATGGTCCGATCAATACGAGGAACTCCCCATCTTCAATCTCTAAATTCAGATCTTCGATAACATAATGCTTGTTATCGTATTGTTTAGATAATTGCTGTAATTTGATTGTCCCCATCTTATCACCCCAAATCGTTTTTACTTTTACGAATCTGGAACCTACGTTTATTAAAACGGCGTCCTCTCATTTTCAATTAATTGTTCTCATTTAAAGAACATCGTTCTTATTTACAAATAAAATATATCATTATTTTTCTAAGCTAAACACTATTGTGTAAAATAACCTTACGTTGTTTCTTCTTAATTTGTAAGAGGATGTGCTGTTAAGCGTCTTGCTAATATAATAGCTTTTAATAAAAAACATGCTGAAACAGCTATACCATATGGTCAAACGATTCTACTTGTCTCCGTTGCTACATCACTAACAGCACGTGTCTTCGGTCCAACTGTGTCTTGACTATATGCAAGCGGAATAATGCCAGATCGGCTCACCAATCAATATCCTTAACTAAGATTACCGTTCAAAAGTTGCCGAAAATGATAAAATGTATGAGGATTAAAGAAAGTACCCTATAGCTAGACTTTTTGTCTAGCTATAGGGTACTTTCTTTGTATCTATATAACTTATCAAAACAATAGTAGGTAATTAATATTCCTCTTTAAGATACTTATCCACACAATTTATTCCATTAATCCTCATCAATTTCCCTCTGGGTAAAACTCATAACGGAACCAAGCAAAGCTTGGATCACCAAAATCATTATCGATTTGTTTCTTCTCACCCGGATCCAAGGAAATATCAAACACCTCATCCGTCATTATATTGCCATCATCATCATATATAGCAACTCTGACCTTACCATAAAAATCCCATTCCTCATGAAAGTTTTTCACATATACGTAAGAGGTGACATGGTCATTTTCTCTAAGTGGCTCCACTAATCCAACCAGCTCCTTATTTGGTGACCGATCTTTATTCTCTTCAAACACATCCACTAATCTTTGTTCAATATACTTATCATCAGATGGCGTTGCAATTTCTACAATATTTGACTGTTCAGTAGATATATTCACATAAATCATAAAAGAAACCACTGCAAAATTAATTAAAAAAGCTATTATTCCAGATTTTAAAGTAGTCCTTATCGGATATCTGCCAACTATCATCGCCATAAATGCAATAACAGAAAAAAACACCGTCACCCATTGCCATTTTGAAAGGATAATATCATTCATTATATCCAACATCTTCACAACTTTCCTTTTTTTGTTTATACTTATTTTAGCAAATATTTAGTTACCTAACTACGTTTTTTTGGGAGGAAATATGGAATCACATAAGGTTATGTATCAATATGTAGAGAAAAAAATGGACCCTTTCTGGTGGATAACATTTTCCTATATTATCTCCGCACTTTTTCTACTTAGCATTGCGATGGTGGTTGGACCTATAACCGTACTTAGCAATAATATTAACATCTGGACTATTTTACTGATGCTGCTTATTCCACTAGGAATTTGGCTAGCTATTAAAGTGTTTTTCTATACTCGTGGATTAATTTGGCGAAATAACCATCTCACAACTTATAAGTTATATCCAGATATCATTCAATTAAATAAATGGGAAAATACGTATGATAGAGAACCAACCAAGCTGGAGATTGAACTTTCTACTATACAGAAGATTGTGGTTGCACCATATATAATAAATGAATATCTAACGAGACATGGAACAACACATATTGAGAAAAGTTATATACTTTATATTATACATCATACCAATTCAAAAAAAGAATTGTTGAAGCTCCCTTTCCCCAATAATTACGAGAATATTAATATCTGGTTAAACTATTTCAAAGAAAGGAATATCCCAGTACAATTTACAACAGAAGTACTCTATAGTTATGAGAGAGATATGCTAACAGATCAAGAAAGGATAAGACGATTAGAAGCGAATATTCACGAGATTCCACTTGAACATCAAGGTAATTGGAAACTTCAACAGAAAGAGGTACAACGAGAATGGTATCGAATATACCCACCAGAAAAATATAATAAAGAATCCATCGAGGGAAAAAAATCCTTGTTCCGACCTCTTGCCAATGCTGTTCTATTAAGCTATGCACTGATGCTAGCCATTACCATCGGATTAATAGAGCTATATAAACTTGGCTGGTTTTCTGTGGAAAATCCCTGGCCAATCTTTATTATGTTTTTTGCTATTAGTCTACTATTTTTCTTCATGCTGCGACGCACGTTACGTTGGTATTTTATGTTAATTTTTATTGTGAATGCTTTTGTTTTTGCCCTGGCCGTGGCAATGAGTTTTGAAGATAATGAATCGATTATTTATCAAGTTTCCGAGAATCTACTTGGAATGGCTATTTTATTTCCCGTTGTCGTGTGGATACCTTATTTAATTGTAAAAGCAACGAATAATAATACCACATAACCCTCCAAAGCTTTGGACATGGTTAAGATCAAAATTGCAAAAAACTAAAGAAAAAGTCAAGAAACACAATAGCTATGACTACTTTGTTTCTTGACTTCGTTTACACTAGTTCTATTTAGCTATGCTATTCAACATGCCCCCTTTTTTCGAATACCCGTTCGAATACCCGACGGTGAAAACCAAATCAAAATACCTCTAGCTGCTCCATTAAGTGCACGCCATCAGAAGATACCCAATAACCTTTTATTTTCCCATCTTCGACTTGCATAATGTCCATACCGTTAAAGCTTATTATTTTTCCTACTTCTGCCTTAGCAGCTGGCATGCCTCCTTTATAAGCTCCTGTAAATTGCCAGCGTGCCGAGACATATGGACTGTCTATGATAGGACCTACTACTACCTTCATATTAACATCATCAAAAAAAGCGCAAGCATCCTTAATAATTCCCTTTAAGGCTTCTCTTCTCTTTTTATCAGTCGAAGATTTTCCGTCAGTTCTTGCCTGATGAACCATGCAAGTAGGAGCTGTTACCTTATCAAGTATAGAAACATCCTCTTTCCATGCTTTCACCCATAATTCATAAACTTGATTTTCGTTAAGAACAATCAACTCAAAAAAACCTCCTAAAATACCATTTTATACTATCTTCAAGTTCTTTCATGAAATACCTTTATTTACTCCACAATTTGCTCCTTTTTCTTAGCTAATTGAGGGATTATTTTTCAGTAAATAGACTACTTTTTATGGGTTGGATGTATAATGCGACGTTAAAACCCTTTTCTGACATCTACTTGATTAGATAAAAGTTCACCCTTTTCTACCTTTTTAAGTGTGTCAACAAAACATTCTACCGCTTCTCTAGCAGTTGTAACAGCGGAAATATGTGGTGTAATCATCACGTTTGGATGTTGCCATAATGGACTGTCTTGTGGCAGTGGCTCCTCTTGAAATACATCAAGTACAGCAAACCTGACCTGACCAGTATCCAATGCATGCAAGAGGTCTAATTCACTAACAGATTCTCCCCTGCCAACATTGATAAAACCGACACTCGATAAACCTGAAAAAATATCCTTATTAAATACATGCTCTGTTTTTTCTGTTAACGGCAAGGTATTAATCAGATAATGGATTTTATTCAATAATGCAGAATGCGAGTCAACTGTAAATACCTCTTTGAAATACTCCTTTTGTTCACCGCTCCATGATACTCCGTAAACTTCTACACCAAAAAAGGAAAGGACTTGTGCTATTTTTTGGCCTATTTCTCCTGTACCATAAATCATTACTTTTGAATCATTTAACATCTTAGGTGTGGTAGGTTTCCAATGCTTCTCCGCTTTCTGATAAAGAAATTGATCATGGTACTGTAAGTCCTTTAGTATGTAGCTAAGGCAATACTCACTAATTCTTTCGCCAAACGAACATATCGTTCTAGTTAAGATTACATGGTCATTCCATTTCTTTTTGAATAAGAAACTATCTACACCTGCACCTAGAGAATGAACCCATTTCACTTTACTATAGTCATAACTTGCTCTAGTTTTGAAAGATACAAACGCATCAGCCCAGTCTAAATCTTCATCCCTTATTTCATCTTCTGTCAAATAACGAAATTCCTTGTCTAGTTTATAATCTTTTATCAGATTTTGTAATTCTTGATTCAAAGGGCTTACAAATAAAATATGATTGATTTTCATTGATGATCTCCTTTCGTTAATGACGCCTTGTCAAAAGAGGGGGCAAGATACATTCCGTTAATCTTTGTATTACCGCCAATGACTAGGCTTCTCTAGATAACTTGGAATTTTGGTACGGCTATCTCCTTTTGCTGAATTAATTTGAGATTGTGTAAGAAAAAGAGCATAAGTTAAGTCAGCACCATATAACTTGGTATCTCGAAGGTCTGCCCCAATAAAATCGACTTTTCTTAAATCACTATTACTTAAATTAGCTGCTATTAATAGTTTCCCACGAAAGTCTTCCCCTCTTAAATCTAATCCTTCTAAACGCTGACCGATTAGGTCATGTGTCTCCATTATTCTTTTATCCTTATTAACAATGCCATCTCGATACCTTCTACTCGCCCTTTTCAACAGATCGTTGACCATACCCCTATGTGCCATAATATCCAGTTCCAGAATCTCTTTTGGATGCTTTTCAGTTAGCTTGATCGTATTATTGTATATTTGCTGAAGATAGTCATGGAATGGTTGCGTTTCCTTTAATGTCATTGCTTGTTTGAGGTACCAAAGCATTTCGTATAGTTGCTGAACAATAGGAAACACAGCAAACATTTCTTCTGCATGTTCACTATCTTCACGCCAGTCTTTGCCCCCATAAATAGTTTGTGAAACATGTTGACCTGCTCCAAAGCACTCATACGCGACACAACCATTAAAGCCCTCGTCTTTCAATTTATCATGAATGGAACACATGTTATTGGAGCATAAATTACGACAGGGCTCTCCTCCATTTTTGCTGAAAGGAAAATCATGAGACATACCAAAGGGCAAAGCTACACAACATAAAGCAAAGCAATTTTTACAATCTGATTTTAGGTCATGGACCATGTTTAACACTTCCTACATTTATTCAATATTCTGAAAAGCAAATTATTAATTACAGTTTAACACACTTACCAACTTTAAAATCTAAGAGTAGCATTCAACAAGAAATGATGAAGGAAGTTATTCAAATTAAAACGAGGAAGAAAAGGTAGGCTGTGTACGAGTTAGCAATAAATTTTTTTATGAGATAAAGCATTTTTCCTGATTTTTCGTGGATCAGAGGATGAACGATTGGAGGATGTCTAAAGCTGGAGAATGTCTATTAGACTTAGACGCCATCTTCCATCTATAATGGGAGGCCTCATTAATATTATACAACAATCCAGGCCTGTCCCTGCTATGAATCTGGCAGCACACAGGCCTGAAATGTGTTTATATATACTTTTTTATAATGTTTTTACTTTTCTATAAACTAGCACACCTACTCCAATGATTAGGATGATTGCTCCTAATAAGAGGAACGTAAATATATTAGTAGCAGTATCTGGAAGACGTTCTCCTTCTAGGTGATTACTGCCATTACTAGAACTTGCTTCTTTGTTGCTATCCTCTGAAGTTTCTTGGCCATTTTTTTCTTTGGAGCCTACTTTGTCAGTATCTTCTTCTGTGTTTTTGTTGTCACCTGCTCCATCATTAGCTCCATTGTTGCCAGTTTCATTGTCATTGTCATTGTCAGTGTCGTCGCCATCACCTTGACCTTCTTCATCAGGAGTTCCATCATTGTCATCTTCAGGTTTCTTAGGGGCTTCTGGTTCTTCCCCTAATAAGTCAATGATGCGACCTTCGATAACCGGATCAACCTTACCACCTAGATCTTCTACCATATAAGCACGTAATTGTTCCCAGTCGATTTCACCAATATCCCTTACTCGACCTTCATTATATGCTTGAGCAAAGACTTCAAAACCGTCTCCACCTTTACCTGTGAAATTGTTAGTCGTTACTAAATATGTTTGGTCTAACTTAATATCTTCATATTCACCATCTATTTCTACTTCCATCGTCACAACTCGAGATCCAGGTTCCTTCGTGCTATCATAGTTAAATTTCATACCAGCAACCTGTAGGAATCCACCGCTTTCTGCAGGAGCCTGTCGGACACTGTGCTCCAATATTTCTTTTATTTCTGCTCCTGTTAATTCTGCAACAACTGGGTCATTTCCAAAAGGTAAAACGGCAATCACTTCTCCAACCGTAATCGGTCCTTCATCAATAGCAGCACGGATTCCCCCACCGTTTTGCATAGCGATAACTACATCTGGATATTTCTCTTTTGCTTTCGCAAGCATCGCATCTGTTACTAGGTTTCCTAATTCCGTTTCATTTGCACGGACACTAACATCACTGTCACTAAGACGTGGATTTGGAATATCCTTCATAGCAACCGCACCTATCTCTTGTTCAGATAACTCTTCAACCTCCGCTTTGTATGGCGCAAGTGCGTTAGCTGCTTCTGGATCGGCTTCTTTGTCACTTACATCTATTAACTGACCATCATAACGTTGAATTACCCCATTCTCATCAAAAACAACCTCCACTTTACCCAATAGTTGTGAGTATTGATGTGCTTGAACGATAATAGTTGGTTCCTTTTCATTGCCATTCGCATCTTTTGTAATAAGGGTTGGCTGGTCTAATCTTGTATGTGAGTGACCACCGACTATTACATCAATTCCATCTACATAAGCTGCCAATTGCAAATCATTACCAATGTCAGGAGTACTGTCATAACCAAGATGATTTACAGCAATAATTTTGTCCACACCTAGCTCATCAAATGACGCAACAGCACGTTTTGCCTCTTCTATATAATTCAAGAACTTTACATTTACAGGGCTGGAAACATTTACTGTATCTTCTGTCGTCAATCCAAAAATACCAATCTTTTCACCATTTACTTCTTTAATAATTCCATCGTAGACAGATCCATTTTCTGGCGAATCAGAAAATGGATTTTCATTTATGTAAGAAGCCATAAATGGGTCTCCTGAGAAATCAATATTAGTTCCAAGGAATGGGAACTGTGCTTCCGCTACAAATTCTGATAGAGACTCATGTCCGTCTTCGCCTGAACCCAAATCAAACTCATGGTTTCCGAATACCATTGCATCCAAATCCATCATGTTTAATAAGGCCAAATCAGCTTTTCCGTGAAATTGGTTAAAATACAAAGTACCTGAAAAAACATCTCCTGCATGAAATAACAGTGCATCAGGATTTTCGGCTCGTACTTCCTTAACTGCTGTTAACATTTGAGGGAGTGGTTCTACATGTGCATGTGTATCGTTCATATGCATAATCGTTAAAGAAAAAGTCTCACTCTCATCTTCTGCCGCTAACGCACTGGTAGGTAAAATAAAAGTGAATACAAATAAAATAATAGCAAACATTTTGAAAAAAAAGCCGAATCTCTTAATACTTGTCATCTAATGGATACCTCCTACATTAAGTCTTTTATGTAAAAACTTTAGAAGTACGTTATTACAAAACAAGTGATAGCATTACTGAGCATCATCCTTTTTTGTTCGTCGTCTACCTTTATTCTAGAAATCTACTATTAATCTACAATGAATAGATTGTAAAATAAATGTAAATCCATACCAATTGTACTGTCTTAGAATAATAACGTAAAGGAATAGATAAAGAAAAGGTGACCATAGTCACCTTTTGCATGATAATCCAAGAAATAGTTTTAAAAATGGTCCAGTATTAGAATCACAAGATTTAATGGATGAATCCCATCCATACTTTTACACATCCACTATTTAAACTTATATTTCAGACTATTAAAGGCATCTTACTGTACGGTGTTTTTTCGGATAATAATGGTCTAATAATTAGCCAGGTCCTTTGCTACATCATTTGGAACTTTAAAGCTCAAGGTAAGTTGCTTCGTTTTCAATTCGATATATGGACTATCTTTATAGGTTGTCAATGTAGCGATGTGTCTTAGTTCTTCTTTATTCTTTGTCTCTCCCAGTTTAATAGTCTCTTCCTGGTACATCGTAAAGATATACTCGTTTGTTACGTTAGCAGGGATTTCGGCACTACTCCATTCGTCAACCTTTAAAGAATCGACAAATTTTTTTACATCCTCATTATTTTCGATTACATGTAGAACACTTTCCTGTTTAGTCGCTGTCGAAACTTCTATCCTGTTAGCCTTCTCAAACTCAATGTTTTCTTGTGTGTCTCCTTTTAACATACTGCAACCAAATAACAGAATGGATATGATCAATATACCAATTAATTTTATCAATTTCACTGTAGTCGCCCCTTCATACAGAAATGATTATGTATTTACTAATATAAGAAAACTATAACATCGATTCATTCCTTGTACTATACAACCTGAGTCTACATTAATATAAGCCTTGAGTCTTATTAAAAACCCGTTCCTATAGTCTAGGAACGGGGCAATTAAACTTCATTCATATATCGATATGCCATCAATTGCTTCAACATTTCAATTTCATCCAATAACTCTTGACCAACATTGGTTTCTCTTACTTTTTTTCGTTCTAGTTCTTTATCAACTACTCTTTTTACGGATAAGACATCGGCGCCATTTAGCAGTACATTTTTTTTTGAATTAAAATATTGATGTGAAACGAGCTGCATGCCAAATGAATTATACAACAATGTGTAACCGGCAATACCAGTAGTCGATTGATATGCTTTGGAAAAGCCACCATCAATAACAATCATCTTGCCATTTGCTTTGATAGGATTTTCTCCTTCTACTTCTTTTACTGGAGTGTGCCCGTTGATAATATGTCCTTGATCAGGATCAAGATCGAATTCTTCCAAGATTTTACGACATACTTGCTCATCTTCCCTCAAATAAAAGTAAGGGTTTTTTTGTTCTTTATGTGCTTCCTTATCTTCGATAAAATAACGCTCAAATGTGGTCATTGCTCGTTTTCCAAAGAGTGATGAATATTCACCTGTCCATAGATACCAGACCATATCTGTCGCCAAATCATCTGTATTATCTAAATTCGCAAAAGCTTGGCGTAAATATTCTTCAAATTTATCCAATAGATCACGACCTTTATACGATCTCCCCTCAATCTCCATTGCTTCCATATTCCCATTTTCATCTACTGGAATACAGCCGTGAATTAATAAATTTCCGTTATATCGTAAATATAGACTTCCTTTTTTCATCAAAAATTTCATATGCCTTGATAGTTTCTCCGAATACTGCACCGAAAGTAATAATTTATCGATTACCTCCTCTTCTTCCGGTAACAGTTTCGCAGGATTTTCCCGATCGACTGTAGCAAAGCAAGTGTTTTCGAGTGGATAAGTTTTACCATAAACGGTTACTTCATTATTCTCATAATCTACTTTCTCTAGCAAAAGCCTTTCCGACATGTTAAAGAATGGCCGTCGTTTTATTATCGGGCTTTCCAGCTTAAATTGGATGATCGCGATTGCCTGATGGATTTTGGTAATTTGTAAAGCTTCATTCGCTGATAGCGGTTTATCAGGGTGTTCCTTCGGACGGAATGCAGGATTATCATCATAATATTTCTCGGCTAAATTAAGTAATGGTCTAAGGTTAATACCATAAACATCTTCAATGATATCGAGGTTATCATAACGGGCACAAATACGAATAATGTTTGCGAGACAAACTTTGGAACCGGCATAGGCACCAATCCACAGCACATCGTGATTTCCCCATTGAATATCAAGTGAATGATAGTTGATGAGAGTATCCATTATTTTATCCGGGTCAGGTCCACGATCATAAATATCCCCTACTACATGAAGATGGTCTACTACAAGCTGCTGAATTGTGTAAGCAAGTCCTGTGATCAATTTATCCGCCTGCCCTAATGAAATGATTTGCTGAACAATTATTTCATAATATGATTTTTTATTGGCATATTTATCTGACTTATACAACAATTCCTCGATGACATAAACAAACTGGTCTGGTAAGGCTTTCCGTAATTTTGAACGAGTATACTTAGATGAGGCGTAAGGAATCAACTGAATCATGTCGCAAATGATTTTCTCATACCAGTCGTTTAGTTCCTGTTTATTATTAAAATTATTTTTGATTAAGTTCAATTTCTCCTCAGGATAGTATACCAATGTCGCAAATTCATTAATTTCTTCTTGTGTCAGCTTATCCTTGAAAATGTCTGTTATTTTTTCTTTCACTTTACCCGATCCGTTTCTAAGCACCTGTTGGAATGCATGATACTCTCCATGCAAATCACTGACAAAATGCTCCGTCCCTTTTGGCAGGTTTAGAATTGCTTCAAGATTAATAATTTCTGTTACTACTTTTTCTTCACTGTCATATTTTTCAGCAAGTAAGTCTAAGTATTTCGTGTCCACCGTGGTTATTTCCCCTCTCAGTGATAGTAAACATTATTAAAGCGAGACATCCTTCATTGATAAATACACTATTATCTTAGCAATTAACGCGCGTTATATCTAGTTATTTTTATATATAATGCAACATTTATTTTAATATATTATATCATTAATCACAAATTATTTCTCGGGAAATATCGCCATTACAGCTGAACTATTTCGTTATACTGTCGATTTGCGCTATAATAACCTTCAGGAGGGGTTACATGTCGACATTTACTATCATTGGCGGAGGAATAGCCGGTGCATCCGTTGCTTATCACCTTGCCAAAACCGGACATTCTGTTACCGTCTTTGATCGTTCAGATAACGGACAGGCTACAGCTGCTTCAGCAGGTATTATCTGTCCCTGGGTAAGTCAGCGCAGAAACAAAAAATGGTACAGACTTGTACAAGAAGGCGCTCGTTACTATCCGAATTTTATTGAAGAACTTGAGGAAACAACTGGCCAGTCTACAGGCTACCAAAGAAATGGAGCAATCTGCCTTTTTAAAGATGAACGTGTTCAACAGCTTGCCTATCAACGAATTACTGCAAAACAAGACACTTCACCAGAAATGGGGTCTGTTAGAAAGCTGACAGAGGAAGAAGTGAAAGAAATGCATCCACATCTGACCAGTAACTATCCAGCAATTTTCGTAGAAGGTGGAGGACAGATCAATGGCTACCAGCTTCTAGCAACATTAAAAAAAGGAATCCTCATTTGCGGTGGGAAATGGGTGACTAAAGACGCTGATCCAGAAAAATTTGAAGGAACCGTCATTTACACGGCAGGAGCATGGGCAAATGAGTTTTCTAACAAGCCGAAGGTTCGCCATCAAAGAGCGGAATTGCTTCACCTTGTATTGCAAGAAGAGCTTGCACATACTCCAACTCCTGTAGTAATGGGTCTGGGACCAATGTATATCGTGGAGACGGCTGCCAATCAATTTGCGATTGGAACAACACATGAAGACACGACCGACTTCTCTGTAACAGCCTCAGATGAACATCAACAATATTTACATGAAGAAGCAGAACGTTACTTCCCACTCGCTACGATTGCGGATCAATTTATGGCAGTCGGATTCCGCCCATTCACTAGGGATTCCCTACCATTTATCGGCTATACGAATGAGAACATGTTTGTTGTCAATGGACTCGGATCTACTGGTTTAACCGCAGGACCTGTGATTGGAAGAGAAGTTGCAGCATTTTTATCCGGTGAGAAAACCGTGTTGGATTTGAATGATTATCATTATTTTTAGAGGAGCATTGGTTAGATTCTAATGCTTTAAACGAGATTAACCCCCTCAAAAAAACATATTTGAGGGGGTTCTGTGATTATTTTAATGCATACCTTGCTGTGGAGCTTTAGCATAAGCTTGTAGCATAGCATTT
This sequence comes from Gracilibacillus sp. HCP3S3_G5_2, assembly GCF_052063305.1. Classification (NCBI taxonomy): domain Bacteria; kingdom Bacillati; phylum Bacillota; class Bacilli; order Caryophanales; family Bacillaceae; genus Gracilibacillus; species Gracilibacillus sp. HCP3S3_G5_2. The sequence continues at coordinate 137,863 of NZ_JBQHXU010000006.1, forward strand.
GTTTCTTGCGGATTAAGTTGTGGCACTTGATAATACCCATGTTTATTTTGGTAAAGGAAGAGCTCATAGCTCATTTCAATTATATTCGGAATACTATCAGCAATAACACGGCGTAATACTGGGTTGTTTATTTCAACTGCTGCTGTTGTAAGCCCGGAAGCCACCGTTTTCGTGTGTCCTAACATAAAAGAAGAGTAGCATTCATCAGTAAACTCGCTAACAGACTGCTTAGGTTTTTTCGGCTGTCCTGCACTCATCCCATAAGTAACATCATTGTTTTGCTGCATTTTGTACTGCTGTGTTGGTACTTGTGGATCTTGGCCAGTTTGGAAGGATTCAATTACTGTATTATACATTTGCGTAAGAAAAGACGTTTGACGTTGTAAGATGTCTTTTAATTCTTGATCCTGAATATGTTGGTCATATAACTGATATTGTTCCAACATGCCAATTAAACCACCAATTACTTCATGGGAGTCCATCATCTCATGAGCACCGCGATTTTGATTAGTTCCCTGGTTCGCCATGTTTTGTGGCATTTGTGTACCACCTTGCATCTGATTTTGGTTTTGCACTGCGTTAACCTCCTATATTTTAAATTCAAGTATATATTTTCCTTATTCGGAACATTTATGTATCAATTATTTCCTCAAAGCAAAAAATTCCAAATAATGGTTCTATTTCTCATCCGTGCTGTAACAAATAGACAATTTTTTATTATGAACAACCTATCTTCCTATACTTCACTCAAATATTCTTGTGTTTGTTTGATAACATTTTCGAGCTCTGTTTTTGTATAATTACCGGCTATTCCTGGTTTTGTAATGAAATAATTTAGAATTTCTTTATCCCCTAGCGATAAAGTCGTCTTTAACCCATGAATAATCATGCTTAAATACTCATTAGATGGTTTATTAAATGGAACATCTAAATCCCAATCTGCAGTGAAAGTTAGAATAGGGTATCCATCCTCTTCCCCTAAATACAATATCGTTCCGTACCATGAGTCTCTAAATTTCATCGATCCACGCTTGATGACAGCTTCTAAATGTAGATTTACCTCTCCTCCGTTATTTTCCTGTTTCACTACATCCATAAACTGCTCTACAGTTATTAAATACTTTCTACTATATGTATGGTATGACTTATCTTTGCTTAATCCGATAAACGCTACGCCTTGTTTTTGCCAACGCTGTGACTCTTTTGCAAAATAGAGAGGATATTGCATAATATATGTTTCTTCAGCAATGGGCAGGGATTTATCTCTACATCCTACTTCTCTTTTTTCCGAACCTTTCGGGCGTCCACCTTTGATGTAACATAAAAACCTATCCCTGCTTAAATTTGAACCATAACTTGCATACCAGACATAGGAGTCTTTTTCTGACATAGCCAATATAGCTCCCCCTCACATATGCTTAATTTTTGCATGCCATCACAAACGCATCAAATAACCCTTGCATCGTCGTGTCTTCACTTGCCATTTCTTCAGGATGCCACTGGATCCCTATTATCATGGAGGAAGTTTTATCGGCTCCCTCAACCGCTTCAATGATACCATCTGGAGCAACCGCTACTTTTTTAAGATTTGGTGCAAGCTGATCAATCGCTTGGTGGTGGAGGCTATTTACTTGTATGTTTGAGCTGCCAATTATTTTATATAATCGGCTCGTCTTATCGATCTGAATATAATGGGTTGGCTCGGATCTTGCCGCTTGCTGGTTATGGTTGATCGCATTAGGATTGCTAGTTTCGATATCTTGTATGACTGTTCCTCCAAATGCAACATTTAACATGGTTGCACCCCTGCAAAGTCCTAGAATTGGTTTGCTTTGTTTTTGCGCGCATTTCACCAATTCTATTTCGGTAAGATCCCTTTTTCTATTGGTGTTTTGGATTTTGGGAGATGGATGTGCTCCAAACGAATTAGGATCGATATCTTCCCCACTGCTAAGTATAATTCCATTACAGATGCTGATCCATACCTCTGCCATCACTTTTAGACCTGTGGGAATGATGATAGGGACTCCACCAGCTTTTATAACGGACTCAATATGCTTCACATGCAAGTTATAACTGGGAATGTTGTTGTGACTGACAATAGAACTCGTAATTCCAATTACAGGCTTGATGGATCGAATCATGTTGAACACTACCCTTCCTTATGTGACATGACTATAACAGTTGAAGTCATCCTTATGTTGGCAGAAATTAATGAAATTATACTTCACTAGCAAACAAATAATTAATCTGTTATTAATAAATCTGCCCAATTTCTTTATTTACTCTTCCCTGCTAGTAAATAAGTTCTATTGAAAACTAGATAATCTATAGATCAAGCTTGGATATTATCAAGAATGTCATTATCTACTATTAGGGAATTAAACCACCAAATTAATAACGAAAAGCCTCAGATCTTTGACTAGTAAAGAAGGTGGATAGTCATTAAATTATGTGGAATCAAGGTTAATAATCACAGGTTTAAAGCCTCTATTTTTTTTACCTAACATTTACCCTCTATTAATAGTCTATCAATAATCATCTAGTATCGTGTAACTGTAAGCAACATTATGAAGGAGTTGGTAGAGAATGTTTAAAAAAGTTGGTGCTGTAGCCCTTAGTACAGGTATAGTTTTGGCTGCTATGAGTGTTCCGGTTTTTGCGGACAAGCCTGAATCACCTGGGAAAGGAAACGGTAATGGAAATGGTGGAAAGAAAGTCGATAATATCATTTATATGATTCCAGACGGATTCAGTGGAGACTATGCTTCCAATTACCGTGTCTACAAAGGGGAAGATGCTGTTTGGGACGAACATCTAAAAGGGGTGTTTACAACAAATTCAGCAAATGCTGATGTTACGGATTCAGCAGCTGCTGGTACAGCAATGGCTAGTGGCGTAAAAACAAACAATGGCGTAATAGGCCTTGATCCTGAAGGAAATGAACTAACAACCATCTTAGATGCATCTGAAAAGGCTGGAAAATCATCTGGATTAGTAGCTACATCCACGATCACACATGCCACACCTGCATCTTTTGCCACAAATGTAGAAAGTCGAAATAATGAAACAGAAATTGCAAGGCAGTATATCGCTAGTGAAGTAGATGTCCTTCTAGGTGGAGGAAAAAATATGTTTTTACCTGAAGCTGAAGGTGGAAACCAAAAAGATGTCAATCTGATCGAAAAAGCAGAAGATGCTGGGTTTACCTATATCGAAACTAAAGAAGAATTACAAAACACTGCCGATATTAATTTGAATAAAGGCGAAAAACTACTTGGACTCTTCGCTGATGATGCTCTTTCCCCTGAGTTACATCGTGATCAAAGCATAGAGCCTAGTTTAGCTGAAATGACAGAAGCATCCATCAACGTTTTAGACCAAAATAAAGCAGGGTTTTTCCTGATGGTAGAAGGAAGCCAAATTGACTGGGCTGGACATGCAAACGATGCTGCCTGGGCAATGTCAGATGTAGCGGCATTTGAAGAAGCGGTAGAAGTAGCCATTGATTTTGCTAAACAAGATGGTAAAACACTAGTAGTAGTTGCTAGCGACCATGATACTGGTGGTATGACAACAGGATCTGGTGCTTACTCAGGATTGAATGCTGATATTTTGAATCAAGTAACAGCGACTGGAGACTTCATTGCTACTCAATTAAATGAAGATCGCTCTAACACACAAGAAATAGTTGAAGAATATACTAATATAAACATTACAGAAGATGAAGTGCAATCTATTCAGAATGCTAGTGATGTAGCACTTGCTATTAATAGAGTAGTAAGTGATCATGCAGGTATTGGCTGGACAAGTACTAATCATACTGGAGCAGACATCCCTGTATATGCATATGGTCCACAATCCGAAAAGTTTATTGGATTCCATGATAATACGGACCTGCCAAAGATTATGGCGAACGCTCTAAAAGTGAACTTGGAAAATTAATGTAGAATAATCCCCCTTTTCGATAAAATTTCATAAAGTGACACGATCAAATTCCATAGTAAAAGGGCCAAAATTTACGTTTTTGGCCCTTTTTTTTACATAATAATTTAAATCGTCTAAATATCCATCTATATCTTTTGATCCTCTTTCTCCTGTAGCTTTCGATAAATAGTCGCTACTATTGGACCGGAAATATTGTGCCATACACTGAATATCGCACTAGGTACAGCTGATAATGGATTAAAGTGTGTGGCTGCCAATGTGGCACCAAGTCCTGAGTTTTGCATCCCGACTTCAATGGAGACAGCTTTTTGTTGCTTTGGATCCATTTTCATGATTTTCCCTAATCCATAACCTACTAGATAACCTAATGTATTATGAAGGATAACAATTAATGAAATTAATAAGCCAGTCTTAGCAATTTGTTCATGATTGCTACTTACTACAGCGGTAACGATCGCCACAATACCAATAACAGATACCAAAGGGATCGCCTTGACTCCTGCTTCCACTTTATCTTTTAACAATGCTTTAACTAGAAAACCTAATAAGATCGGCACTAAAACAATTTGCACAATCGAGATGAATAATGACCCTGCAGATACTTCTAACCACTGGCTGGCAAAAAGAAAAATAAGTGCTGGTGTCACAATTGGTGCCAGAATCGTAGAAACTGCCGTAATCGAAACAGATAACGCCGTATCACCTTTTGACAAATATGTCATGACATTTGATGAAGTACCACCTGGACAGCATCCAACTAGAATAACCCCGATCGCTATCTCGTTTGAAACAGGTAATATTGTTACAAGTGCAAAGGCGAGTAATGGCATAATCAAGAACTGACCGGCTACCCCAATTGCTACCTCTTTCGGACGTTTAAACGCCTCTTTAAAATCCCTAGCTGATAGTGTAAGTCCCATACCGAACATGATGATTCCTAATAATGGTGTGATATAGGCTGACAGCCAAGTAAATCCTGGAGGTACAAGAAATGATAAAACTGCGAATAATAACACCCAAATGGCAAATGTACTTCCTACAAAACTACTAACCCTCTCTAATATTTTCATATTACTCCCCCTCTAAGATGTCTGTTTAGAAATTATATACTATTTTCTGAATATTTCAAATATAATTTTAGTTAAAAATTGTTTTCCTCACGTACAAAAAATGCTTGGATGATGTAATCCAAACATTCTTTGTCTGTCTATATGCTTAATTCTTTGACCGTGATCGCTTGCGTTAATTTATTCGTTTTACAATCTGCAAAATCTTCTTCTTTAACTAGGTCTACCTTCATCGCAGCTTCTAGCTTCTCTGTGTCAGGTTGTTTAACTAATACGATAAAATCTTCTAAATTTAATTGTTCCAATTTTTGCACTGTTTTTTCTTCATCGTAATGAACGGAAGAACGGATAACACGTTGTGCCTTATACTTACCTCGTTTCACTTCTCCTTTTTGCTTCATTCCAAAAGCTTCATCTAAATAGTGATGAATTTGTTTTTTGACCTCCTTCAGCTGTTTGTCCAATTCCTTTTTTTGGTTGTTTAATTCATAGTATTTTTGCAATACTTCCTCCGATAGTTCAACAGATTGCTTCATTTCCCCCGCATTTGTCATCATTATTCCCCCAGCCTATTTAATTAATTTCATTTATATGAAGCCGGGGATTATTTATGCTAGTCCTTCTTCGGCATATTTTATATGTATAATATTTGCTTTTGTCTAACCAAATGAATACAGTCAGTCGCTAAGTAGGCGCTTCATGGAGCAGAGGTGTATATGAGAGCTGGAAAAAAGCACTCAAACACCTCTCCCATGCTGACAGAATAATCTATAGCATGAGCAAAGCTCTTAATGGATTCTAATTAATTAGTAGTGATATAATTATGATACAACATGTAACAACATGCTTGGATCAGCTTATTGAAAAAGGGGATGTGACATGAAGTTTAATATAGCAGATTTACCAGGTGTTGGAAAGAAATTATCTTTTATTAATGGTGAAAACCAGATGATGTCTTTAATTATTCATCATTCAGGTAAGAGAGAAATGTATTTCTTTGAAGATGCTGACGATGATGAAGCTGTTTTTAGCTTTAATATGACATCTGAAGATACTAAACAACTGGCTTCACAAATGTTAGAGGCAAATCTTAGCAATATGGATCCCGAAAAAATAGAACGGATCAACCTTGTTCGCAATCGGATAATTGTCGAGTGGATAGATGTGAAGAAGCAAACCGAAATTGCCGGTATGGAACTATCTGCATTTAGAAAACGAGTGCCAGATGGCGTAAATATTATTGGGATATTTCGAAATGATGATTTTATTGTAGAATTCGAAACTGATCAAACGATTGAGGAAAATGACACGCTGTTAGTTGTTGGAAAGAAAGAGCCTATCAAGGAGTTTATTAAAATATGTAAAGGGGATAGCCAGTAATGGAATTTCCCGAATTACTTAGTGCTGGTCTGATCCTACTCCTGTTATTTGTGACAGGCTATATCGGATTCAAATTAAAAATTCCTAATGTGATTGTTTTTATTTTAGCAGGTATCGTTATCGGTGGGATGTTGACAGATACCCATCTCGTTCACTTTGCTGGTGAAATTGGGATTGTGCTACTCTTTTTTATGTTAGGAATGGAATTTCCGATTAAACAGCTAATGACAGTTGCCAAGAAAGTATTACGCGCAGGTTTACTAGATGTATTGCTAAGCTTCGGCGTAACTGTCGGGATTAGTTATCTTTTAGGATTGGACCTTATCTCTTCTTTAATTGTCGGCGCGGTAGTATACGCGACAAGCTCCTCAATCACAGCTAAACTATTAGAAAGCTCCAAACGAATGGCCAACCCAGAATCAGAGTTTATTCTGGGACTGTTAATCTTTGAAGATTTAGTAGCACCAATTATTGTCGCTATTTTAGTAGGATTAACGGCTGGTACAGCCATCACAGTTACATCAATGTCTATACTTCTGCTAAAAGTAGTTGCACTTATTGCAGGTGCCATTATCCTAGGCAGACTGCTCTTTAGTAAACTTGCACCGTTTTTTGATAAATACATTAACCAAGATTTCTTTTTACTATTTGTCATCGGATTAGCACTTACATATGGTGGACTAGCTTTATATTTAGATTTATCAGAAGTATTAGGTGCATTCCTGGCAGGTATAATGATTGCTGAAGTGAAACGAACACATGAATTAGAAGAAATGGTATTCCGTGCTCGAGACTTACTTATGCCAATATTTTTTGTTTATTTTGGTACGACAATAACATTTGATCAAGGGATCCCGATGATTGGTTTATTGCTGGTTATCATTTTGTGGTCAATTGTTGCCAAAATCATAGTCGGTATATTTGGTGGACAGTGGTATGGTCTTTCCAAAAGAGTCTCCTTGCGCGCAGGATTATCCCTTACGCAAAGAGGTGAGTTTTCCATTATTGTAGCCACACTCGCTTCTGGTGCACTAATGGCATTTAGTAGTATATTCATTCTAGTCTCTGCAGTAATTGGGGTTATTTTATTCCAATACGCACCGAAAATATCCAAAGTAATTTTCCATAAAAAGAAAGCTATTGTAAAAAATGCGTAAGAGGAGAACAGCTTGTTGATACAAACAAGCTGTTCCTTTCTTTTAAAGATTATTCACAAGCTCTTCGTTGACTGATTTCCGCTACTCCCGTATCCACTGATACACTCCACGATCTAAATTCTTCTAAGGGGCAACTTTAGGCTAGGTACTGTTACCATATTAAATCATAAACATTTTTCGCCAAAAGCACGAAGGTGATCGTAATAAATATTAAACGGATATAACCACTTCCACGGCTGATCGCAAATCTTGCTCCGAACACCGAACCTGCAACACATGCTATTGCCATTGGGAATCCATATGCATAGTTGACCTCACCTAAATAGATGAACATCAACAAGGCAGCAATATTACTTCCGAAGTTTAAAAACTTCGCATTACCAGCCGCTTTGATAAAATCAGCACCTATAATTAAAAAAGCAAAAATTAAAAAAGAGCCTGTTCCCGGACCAAGAAAACCGTCATAAAAACCAATCCCCAAAATAGCAATAATAAAAAAGATAAAGTTACGAGCAGTTAATTGCTTCTCTGTATACAGTCTGCCCCAATCTTTTTTGATTAACGTATAGAATGCTACAAGAGCAAGCATGATAAGCATTAATGGCTTTAGCACTTCTGGATCGATTAAATGAACCGTCCACGCACCAATCATCGAGCCAATAAAAACGACAGGAAATAACTTGTAGACAGAAGACAAGTCTAGTTTCCCAGATTTAAAGAAAACATAAGAACTGGTAAAAGAGCCCATTGTTCCTACCAGTTTATTTGTAGCAACTGCGGCTGATGGAGTCATTCCCGTAGATAGTAGCACAGGTAATGTAATCAGACCACCTCCACCCGCAACAGAATCGATAAAGCCGGATAAAAATCCAAAAACAATTAAAATAAGTAATAAATAGAGATCAAATTCTCCCACTAGTAATCTTCCTTCCGATAATCATCACCAGGCAATCAAGCATCTAGCTTTTTCAGCACTCATTCATTATAACGAGTTAAGCTAGATTAATAAATAGAAATAAGAAAAAGAAACAGAAAGAAAAGCCTTAGTATGCTCACTAAGACTTGATGATTACGTATTCTTTTGTAACAAACGCTTAGTACCTAATAGGAGAAGTGATACCACAATGCCGCCTATTACGATCATAACAAGCGAAATAAAGATTACTCCCAGTCCTGGAAATAGTTCCTGATAGCTAATAATATTAGCACCGTAATTCGCGGAAACGACAAAACGTGTTATCTCCAGATACGCTAGATGGAAACCGATTGACGTCCACAAACTTCCTGTCCATAGGCGTAGTAGCTGCAAACAAATACCGAATAAAAGGATCAACATAACATAACTAATCGTAATAGTATTCCCTGGCGCGAGTCCCACCAGAACTTGAAGTAATGTCGTTGTCAGGGGAACAGATAAAAATAACAATGTTTGTAATAGAACGGCAGCCCAAGCAGCAAAGCGGTGACGCAAAACATCATACACTAAACCACGCAGCGCTAGTTCCTCAGGTAATGCTTCATATAAGAAGGCAATCACTATATTTATTAGTAATGGGACTAGCCATTGATCCGGAGTATGCCATGTTTCGATCGTGATCCATCCTAGTGAAGACGCGATAACAATCCCCACTGAGGCTAAAGCAACAGCTAGCAACACACCAGTAAAAAAGTGGTAAGCCTTCTTCCAAGAATATATAGGCTTCCCTTGCTTAACACCTGTTATTTGATAGAAATGCCGATACAAATACCAAACAGTTGGAACAACGATTCCGCTCATTACGATACCTTGAATCAATAACTGAAAATTCCTGGCTAAGCCAAACTGTTCAGCAATATTGCCCGAAAGAGATGCTAGAAACAAGCCACCTGTTATGGTTGCCCATCCTGCTAACAAAAGAACCATCCACTTCTTCATCTCAGTTCCTCCCATTTAAAATACTTTATTTTGATAAATCCTAATGGAGAGTAGCCAGGATCCCATATATAGTACCATAATGGAAAGAACCATCACCAAATAGAAAGAAGTATCTTGCAAAGATAAAATTGTTTGAACAAATTCTCTTATAATATCATTCAAGTTTTTTAAAAAAGTGGTAATCACTATCATATAACCAACAAATAAAACGAGGGAAGCTTTAATGATATATTGTGTTTTGAATTTATATGAAAAAGGAAAAATAAATGAGACGAATATCAATGATAGACTAACCATCAACATGATTTCTTTCCAAGCAGGCACTTCCTTGTGAATAAGTAGCCCGCCAAGAAACATGACTAAAACGACGATCAAAGTAAAAATAATCGCACTTATGTATTTAGAACTGACTATTTCTTTGCGAGTATAAGGAAGCGAATTAAGCAATGTATTAATAGTTGAATCCTCGTCCTTTGTCAAAACATCTAAGGCAATGACCACACTAAATACAAATCCTATCCAGATATAGGATGGCATAAACGCTAAATAGGCCAATAAAGCAGGCAACAATATCAATAAACCTTTCTTTTGCAAAGTAATATCCTTCCATACTAAATTAAACATCCCACTCAGCTCCTTTTTTCGTATAGTACATAATATCTTCCAGAGATGGCTTTTCGATTAAGACCATTTTTCCAAACACTTCTTCTATCTGATTTTTATTCGCTGTTAATGCCTCAAAGCCGTGATTTGACTTGCGAATGGCGATAAATTCCTTTTTCGTATCAGCATCCAACAGTTCTTTTTCACCTTTAACAATCGCATACTCTTCTTCAATTTGTGTAGATTCTTTCGTAAATATATGCTTTCCTTTATCAATAAACGTAATGTAGTCTGCAATATTATCTAAATCTGTTGTAATATGAGTGGAGAAAAAGATGGTCTTTTCCTCACTTTCCATTAAATGATGCAACACATCTAAAAACTCTCTGCGAAATACTGGGTCCAGACCAGATGTAGGCTCATCCATAATAATTAATTCGGCATGATGGGATAAGGCGATTGTTAGAGAAGCTTTCATTAACATTCCTTTTGAAAAGGTCTTGATTTTCTTTTTTAAAGGCAGTTCAAATTTACTCACATAGAACTCGAATAATGAATCATCCCAATTTTTATATGCAGGTTTTATAATATTTTTGATTTGTGTCAAGGTAAGATGTTCGTAGAAGACATTTTCATCAAAAACAAAACCAATTCGTTGCTTAATCTCCTTCTCATGCTCCTGATAATTTAAACCAAATATCGAAATTGTCCCGCTATCAGGCTGCAATAAATTCATCATCAATTTGATAGTAGTAGACTTTCCGACTCCATTTCCACCAATAAACCCGGTTACAAACCCTTTTTTCACAGTCATAGAAAAATCCTTCAGTTGAAAACCATCAAATGATTTATTGACTTGCTTGAATTCAATTACATTTTCCATTATTCTTCCTCCCTGTATAACATGGTGAGCAGCTCTTTTAATTCAGTAAGTGTTACACCGATTTCTTTACTATTTTGTATAGCAGTCATTAATTGTTCTTCAATAACTTGCATTTTTCTTTCTTTCATCATTTCATTATTTTGCTCAGACACAAACGAACCTTTGCCAACAACAGAATAAATAAAGCCATTATTCTCTAGTTCTTCATAAGCACGCTTAGTCGTAATCACACTTATATTTAAATCCTTCGCTAATTGACGCATTGATGGTAAGGATTGGCCTGCTTGTAATTCATTCGTCAAAATATGTTTCTTAATTTGAGCATATATTTGCTCATAAATCGGCTCTTTCGAATTATTCGAAATAATAATTTGCATGCAAAAAACCTCTCTCGCGAAATATTGTATATATACTTTATATACAATATACACAAAATTACTTTGTTATGCAACTCTTTTTTTATGTAACAATTATCAACGTTATTAGATTGTATAATCACATCGGTCCTACGCTATTGGTGCTAGCTTTGATAGTTTTTCAAAACTTTTACGACAAATCTTTATGTTTCCTTCTGCGTTCGTTGATAAAAGAGTAGAGATCAACATGTTAGAATTTTAAGATTTTACCCAAAAAAAGATTACCCAACAAGTTACCTTATTGGGCAATCCCTTTGCTTTTATAACAATTTATCACGGTGCGTAATGTCTGTAAGCTCCCACTGATCATAGTCTTATGATAGATTTACCGGCCAGTCTTCTTTATTTTCCACCATATCCCAAAACATGTATTCAAACTGGCTAGTCTTCAGAACAATTTCCTCGAGCATGACTAGTTCTTGTTCTGGCTTCCCTTCCGCAATATCGTTCATCAACTGTTTAGTCTCTTCTGCTAATGTCGTAAATTCATCAGAACTATACATTTCCACCCAACTGCTGTAAAAATTATTATCTAACGCCTCGGGTAATTGCGCCAGTGACTTCCCAATAAAATTGTAGCTCCATTCACAAGCAAGTACCGATGCAACAACATTTTCGACTCCACCGCGTTGAGACAAATTCAACATATAGCTCGTATAGGCCGTTGTAATAGCGGAAGGTTCTGTTGTTTCCAACTCTTCTTTAGTGATACCGAATTCTGCTGCATATTTACGATGCAAATCCATTTCCACATCTAACACACCATGTAACAGCTTTGCGAACGTTGTCATTTTCTCTAAATCATCTGCTTTTGCACTTCCGATCGCAAAAAGCCTCGCATAATCAATTAGATAGACATAGTCCTGCTTTAACCAATGCTTAAACTTATCCTGTTCTAATGTGCCATCACCCAATCCTTTTACAAACGGATGCTCTAAATAGGAGTTCCAAATTGGTTCCACCCTTTTCCATAGACGTTCTGTAAATAATGTGCTCATTTTGTTCTCTCCTTTTTAAAATTGTAGTAAGCGGTGAATGTCGTGAAAGTTGATAGTAAGGTTGATACAGTAGAAAAAACCCATCCCCTATGTAAGGAAGATGGGTTTAGTAATATACAGATAATAGATCAATCTATATGACTACCAATTCCACTTTCCTACGCTAGTGTTAACTAGATCAGGTTCAAAGGGTCGAATTCTTCTCTCAGCACTTGCATGCTCCCCTAGTCGAATGGTTCTTTTATTTAGTTCTACTATTTAGTATACGAACAGCTATTTGGAAAGGCAAACACCTGGATATTTCATTAGAATTTCTGCTTCCGTAAACTACCTAAAGTAGTCAATACTAAATGAGAAAATTTTAACTCCTTAAAAACTCTTCAATCTGTTCTTTATGGTGATTATCATGCCAGACAAAAGAGCTAATATAATTAAATAGAGAATGAGGATAGCCTGAGTATTGATCGATTTCTTCACCATTCAATGTAAATGGGGCATAAAACTCTTCCTCAGTTTTCCCTTTCAATACTTGGACTAATTCGTTCCTTGCTTCGATTTGTTCCTTTAATAATTGTTCTTTTGTTACACCTGATAAAGCGTACTCGGCAGCTGGTTGGTTGATGATGTCAAATTCAACACTTTTAATATTTGCATTAGGTTTCATTTTAGGAAGTAAATCTTTCATCATGTAGCGATCCCAAGAGGTAATATGACTAATAATTTCTGCTGGGGACCATTTCCCCTTTTTAATTGGCGTATAGAATAGATTATCCTCTAATTTCGTTAAAGAATGGCTCCATTCAGTAAATCGTGCAAATTCCTTAATTAATTGATCCATTTTCTCCATATCTATCCACTCTCCTTGTCCTACCTGTTATTATTTTCATTATAACAATAATAGGTATTTTTTGGTATATGGCATTGCACTATCATACCTGAGGAAAGGGAAATTGCTTTAGCTAGTTATCACTACATAAAACTGAGGTTGAGACAAAAAGAAAATGTTGGAGTCTAGAAGCCAGACAATATGCTAATAGCGCGTAGGAAATATACCTAGACTCCTGTGAGAAAGCGGAGTATATTTCCTGCGCGGGTATTCGCACCATTTATGTTCGGAATTTGCTAAATAAAAAACACTTTTGTCTCAGCCTCATCTCTTTTTATATGTTAAATTTCCGTACAAGGCTGTTTAATTTTTCAGCTAGTTTGGCTAATTCATCGGAATTGGAGGATACCTCTTCCATAGAACTGCTTGCTTGTTGAGCAGATGCGGACGTTTGCTCGACTCCTGCTGCAGATTGTTCTGATATCGAAGCTATTTCTTCGATAGAGCTATTCATCTCTTTACTGGAAGTAGACATATCTGACAGATTCTGAGATACCTTTTTTATACTCGTAACCATGTCACTTACTGCACCGTTAATTTGTTCAAATGTCTCACCTGTCTTTTCGATTTGGCTTGCACCAGCTTCTACTTCACCGTAACCCTGCTCCAGTGACTGAGATACATTAGCAGATTCATCTTGAATATTGGAGACGATTCCGGTAATATCGGTAACAGAATCTGCTACTTGTTCAGCAAGTTTTCTTACTTCATCCGCAACTACAGCAAACCCTTTTCCGTGTTCTCCAGCTCGTGCCGATTCTATCGCTGCATTTAAAGCTAATAAATTCGTTTGCTCTGCAATATCTTTAATAACTAAGACAAGCTTTGAAATTTCTTTTGATTGCTCATCTAATCCTCGCACTTTCACTACTGCTTCTTGTACGATCTGATGAATACGCTCCATTTGTTTCACGGAAGATTTCATCATTTCACTGCCATCTTCTGTCATATTTAAAACGTTTGCGGATGCAGTTTCGATTTGCTCACCATTTCTATTAGCCTCGCGAACTTTCTGTGAGAATTCACCCATTTTACTAGCAACATCCCCAGCATGCTCAGCTTGTGCCTCGGTACCTGAAGACAATTCCTCCATAGTAACTGCAATTTGCTCTGTTCCAGCTTTTACTTCATTTGCAGATTGGTTTAACTCTTCACTTTGTGCATTTACTGTATCAGAAACTTCAGAAACTTGTCGAATCATGTTCTTCAAATAGTCACTCATTTTATTGATCGCGCTTGATAATTGTCCAATTTCATCGCTTGCTTGATAGTCTAGCTGTTCCACTTGCAAATTACCTTGTGCAATTTCATTACTGACAGCTACTACTTTTGATAAATTACGTGAAATGGTTCGATTTACTAGCGTTATCATAATAATACTGATAACCAATGAAACTGCTATTGCAATAATAAGAGACATAAAGGCAACCATTTGACTATGTTCCGCTCTCTCTACAGTATTTTCCATTTCTTTATTTAATAACTCTTTGAGCTCATCTATATGTTCAAGAGCTTGCAGACGCAACGCTTTTGCATTTTCCGCTCGACCAAATGCCAAATGCTCATTTCCACTGTCCATGTAGGAAACAACTTCCTCAAACTCGTAATTAAACGATTCATCTAATACAATCGCCTGTTTATACAACTCATCCTGCTCAGCATTTTGCATACTTGCCTCCAGTTCAGAGCGTAACCCTGCGACTTCTTCTTTAATCTCATTAAATTCATCAATAACTTCTGATGATGGGTTTTCCATATATTGATAAAAATTAACCGCTTTAGCCTGAATTAGGGATGCTAATTCTGTAGCATTTACTGCTATTACTTCACTTTCTTCCATTGAATGTATTTCTGATCTTATATTATTTAATAATACTCCTACTATTACCGTTGAAATTAAAAATAATAATAATACTAAGCTTAAAATTAATCCGTACTTTCTCCCAATTTTAATATTTTTAAACCTTACCTTATCCAGCTTAAGCTTTTTCATCATTTTCCCCCTAAATATAGCTTATTATTATTTATATAAGACTATTCTATCATTACTTTTGTAACATTTCTATTTATTTCGTCAATTTATGAAGCCTTCAGATGACAATATTTTCAGAAATAGTATGTAATTGTTTTTTGAAAGAAAACAAACAACTTTATCACTATCCAGTAATTAAATATGATAAAATAATAATGTTAATAGATGAAAGCGTTCTTATATTTTAAATTTACAGACTCAACTAGCAATTGAATCAAAGGAGGCAAATTAAATGCATCTACAAAAAAACTGGGCTGGTAACTATACATATAGTGCAGCAAATTGGCATGAACCAGAAAACATTGAGCAAATCCAAGAATTGGTCAAAAAATGCCATAAAATAAGAGTAGTAGGGTCACGTCACTCGTTCAACGGAATTGCTGATTCTGATGAGAATATTGTTTCCTTACGAAAATTGAATAAAATGATAGAATTAGATCAAGAGAAGCAAACTGTAACAGTTGAAGGCGGAATTATTTATAGTGACTTGAGTCGTTATCTTCAACAAAATGGCTTTGCATTAGGAAATATGGCATCTTTACCACACATTTCGGTAGCAGGGGCATGTGCGACTGCTACACACGGATCAGGAGACAAAAATAGATGCTTATCTGACTCTATTATAGCGATGGAAGTTGTGGCAGCTGATGGTGAATTGGTCGAATTTTCCCGCGAAAAAAATGAAGAGCAATTAAAAGGGGCAGCAGTAAGCCTTGGTGGAATAGGAATTATAACAAAGATGACATTAAAGGTCATCCCTGACTATCAAATCAGCCAATATGTGTTCGAAAATCTAGCTTTAGCACAACTTGAACATCATTTGGATGACATTTTCTCGAGCGGATACAGTGTCAGTTTATTTACCAATTGGGAAAGTGACACTATCAATCAAGTTTGGGTAAAACAATTACATACAGATCAAGAAGAAACGAAGGTATTGACGGATTTGTTTGGTGCACAACCTGCAACTGCCAATTGCCATCCTATCGCTGGTGTCGAGGCTGTTAATTGTACAGAACAAATGGGAGTGCCTGGACCTTGGTTTGACAGACTTCCGCATTTCCGAATTGATTTCACACCAAGCAATGGCGATGAATTGCAATCAGAATACATCATTCCTCGAGAACATGCATTTAAGGCAATCACAGCTATAAGTGAAATTCGTGAACAGATCTCACCGCTTCTTCACGTATCAGAAATTCGAAGCATTGCCAAAGATGACTTATGGATGAGCCCATTCTATCAACAGGATTCCATTGGCATCCATCTTACATGGAAAGATGAATGGGAGTCTGTACAAACAGTGTTGCCTCAAATCGAAGAAAGACTTGCCCCATACAAAGCTAGACCGCATTGGGGTAAGCTCTTTACGATGTCAAAAGAAGAGGTACAACCGCTGTTCGAAAAACTACCAGCATTTCAACAATTATTGAACCAATATGATCCAAACGGTAAATTCCGTAATCAATTTCTTGATACTTATATTTTTGGTGAATGAACCTGAAACGTTTTAAAGCTGTCGCCAGAAGCTTCTGACGACAGCTTTATCATTGATCAAAGCGCAACTTTTTCTTTTTTATCACCGTCAATGGGGATACGATACCATTCTAAATACGTATAATTACCAACTGTTGTTCCTGTCCATTTTCCATACTCTTCCGATAAAGGTTCTTCGTTCTTTACTTCTGGAACATGCTCTTTCTACTCATGATCATTCGCTTCCTCACCAGTAAAATGTTCCATTAATGTGAGGGCATCATCTGTTTTGTCATATGGAATATCAAGCTCTTCTATGTCATGATGATCAAACAAAGAATATGTGATAGTTTCAGATATTTCAGGAGGATCTTCAAATTCTATAATATTATATTCCCCTACATACTCCATATTAATTTCTTTCACTAAAAAACTCCTCTTAGCTATTGTTAAGCTGACCTTGAAATCTACTATATCCATGTTATCTAGAAAAAACTCGACACTCTGCCTTTCAAAAGATGATGTCTTTGAAAACGCTGGGTATAAAGATTGGATTAATTCTTGATTTTCTTCTAGGTCCACACCAGTATATTGATAGTAATAGGCATCTGCATCCTCACTAAATGTTAACTGGTCAAAATATGTATAGAATTCTTCCATTCCAGTCTCTAACTGTTTAGGTGAATCGGATAATTCTGCCCTCAATAAATAATCGAGTTCAGGACTGAGATCATAATAAACAGTATCTTCTACATAATAAGTTTTCATCTCCTCTATTTCTTCAAAAAATTGCTGATCTGTCTTCATGGAAGCCTCGAATGGCTCGACAATAACGCTCCCTTCGAGTTCCAGATCCATTTGCTCATCTAGCCCATCAATAAGCTCAGACTGAAGCGTAAAGGAATAATTCTCTAAGTCTCTCATCTCTTCAATAGTTTTTTCTAATATTTCTCTTTCTGATAGATTTTCCTCACTACATGCGGTAAGGAAAAAAACCCCTAGCATAGTTAGCCACCATTTCTGTTTCATGTAATTCTCCTTTTGTCGATAATCCCTTCTCATTATAACTTACTACACACGGAAAATATATAATAAATAGATCGTAGGAGCCTTTTCCTCCAAACCTGTATATAGTTAATAAAATGTGTTGCTTTTCAGATAATTACATGATATTCTGTAAATATTTTGACGAAGCATGTCGACAGAAACTTTAACTTACATTCCACATCATAAATAACGGGGGATTACTATGTCATCACGAAATTCATTACGTAACGTCACGGTAGGTTTTATGTTATTTGCTCTGTTCTTTGGAGCAGGAAATCTCATCTTTCCTCCACAGCTAGGTCAAGCTGCAGGAGAGAATCTATTTTCCGCAAACCTAGGTTTCATCATTACCGGAGTCGGACTACCAGTACTTGCTGTTTTAGCATTAGGCATATCAGGGAAAAATAATTTACAATCATTGGCAAGCCATGTACACCCATTGTATGGCCTGCTATTTACCGTTGCACTATATTTAACGATCGGTCCATTGTTTGCTTTACCAAGAACAAATACTGTTGCATATGAAATAGGAATTCTTCCGTTTCTTAATAATCAATCGAGTAATGGGTCACTGCTTATCTTTACGATCATTTTCTTTGGATTATCTTTATATTTCTCCTTACAATCTAAAAAGCTTGTAAATATTATTGGTAATATATTGACACCATTGCTGTTGATCGTTATTGCTTTATTGATCTTAGCTGCATTTTTTAACCCCATTGGAACCATTCAAGAACCAACAGAAGCTTATGCGGTAAACAGCTTTTTCAAAGGTTTCCAAGAAGGTTATTTGACGATGGATGTCTTAGCGGCATTCGTTTTTGGCATTATTATTATTAATGCCATCAAAGGTCAAGGCTCTATTTCCAAAAAAGAGCTCCTAGTTTATACCATGAAAGCTGCTTTAATAGCGGCTGTACTATTGGCTATTGTCTACTCCTCCCTTGCTTATCTTGGGGCAATCAGTGTCGAAGAGATTGGATATATGGCTAACGGAGGAGCGATTTTAGCGGCAACCTCTTCCTTCTATTTTGGAGCATACGGAAAAATAATCCTTGGAATTATTGTTGTTGCAGCTTGTTTAACGACAAGTATCGGTTTAATTACATCCTGTGCATCTTATTTTAATGAAATTGTGCCGACTATCTCTTACAAAGTTTGGGTGATTATTTTCACATTGTTTAGTGCCATTATTTCAAACTTTGGATTAACTACTATCATCGAGTTTTCTGTACCTGTACTGTCCATGCTTTATCCACTGGCAATGTGCTTGATGGTATTAACATTCCTGGACCCTCTTTTCAAAGGGAGAAAAGAAGTCTATCAAGTGAGTATCCTCTTTACATTTATAGTAGCATTGTTTGATGGATTGAATGAAGCAGGAATAAACCTTCAGGTAGTTAATGACTTATTCACTACTATACTCCCGTTGTATACAGTAGGATTAGGTTGGATTGTCCCGGCAATAGTAGGGGGAATATTAGGTCTGGGGTTAAGTCTCATCAAAAAAGTTAAATAAAAAACGAGGAAAAAATAAAGTGCCAGTCACCTGTGACAAATTAATTCACTAAAGGGACTGGCACTTATTCACATCCTTTTATTCTTCCAATACAACCCGTGTATTACCAATCATGTCATGGATCCCTTGCTTTTGTGTGGTAAATGCGACAAATAAATACAACAATACAGTGATTGGAAATACTCGGTGGATGAATCTGCCGACTACCTCCCGAAAAATGAGATCGCTCCATCTGAGTGTTTGACTATCCTCACGAATGACTCTCAAACCAAAAATCATTTTACCTAATGTCTGGTTAAAGAACTTTGTCATCAGTAAAAAGTAGACATAAAAAACAACCGAACTAACGATCCCTGTGACTGTCCAAAAACCAATTTCAAGGGGAGCACCATCATTGATGAATCTAAATGGTATAAGTAAGATGCCGTTAATACTGAATACAATAATTAAATCAGTAAGGTATGCCCAAAATCGCATCCAAAACCCGGCATATCTTCTACTGGCTGTTGGTTTTGGTGAATACGCTATTTGTTCTTCAGTCATTCCGACACCTCCTTATTGTGAATAGAGATACATCGCACGTGGCGCATTATGCTCTCGTAACAAATTTTTAATACCAATTAAATCTGATTCTGACTTGAACATACTTTGAACAGTTCCACCAAGCCACTGGTTAAAATTCATTCCGGGCTCATATTCAATCACTTGAGCATTCCCTAGATCGTGATCTTCCCTCATCATTTCTATCGTATCATCCAATGAACCAAGTTCATCAACAAGCTCAACCTCTTGCGCTTGTGCTCCTGTATAGACTCGACCATCACCTAACTCTCGTACACGATCCTCTGACATACCTCTGCCGTCCACAATGACTTGAACAAACTCAGCATACATCTCGTCTATCATGGTTTGTAATAACTCTCGTTCCTCATCTGTCATTTGTCGCGACATCGACATAATATCTTTATATTCGCCACTCTTAATTGTATTAAAATCAATACCATGTTCATCTGCAAATTCAGCAAAATTAAAGCTTTCCATAATGACACCAATTGAACCGGTAAGAGTCGCGTTATGCGCAATAATTTTATCTGCTGGTGCGCTAATATAATATCCACCTGAGGCAGCTGTATTGCCCATTGATACATAGATTGGTTTTTGATATTGCTCTTGAATTTCCAAGATTTTATCATGAATCTCTGCACTTTCCACTATTCCACCACCAGGTGTGTTCACACGTAAAATAATCCCATTGACACGATTATCTTCTCCCGCTTTATCGAGCATTGCTAAAAAGCGTTCATGGTTATAAGAATTCGTATTGATTAACGTACTTGGCGTAGTGTCTTGAATAACGCCATTTAAATGGAGCACTGCAATTTTATTCGTACCTGCCCCTCTTTCCACTATCTTTTCATTAAAGTTATCGTTAGGGTCTTGAAAATTAAGCATGTTTTCAAAATCAGCAGTTGCTAGGCTTGATAATAGCTGAAAGCCTATAGAAGCAAAAAATAATCCTGCTGCAACTACCAAAGCAATCCAGCGCTTTTTGTTCATAGATATCTCCTCCATTTTAAACTTAGTACACTTCAAAGCGAGACTCAGGGATTGATAAGGTGAATAGGTATGAATCCTTTCCTTACCAATTGTGCTAAAAACACACTCTCCTAGTAAAAGGTATGTAATAAATTTTTTATTATGGTTAACTATTTAACCATAATATCCCCTACTGCATTTTATCATAATGGATAATGTTTCACTAAAATTTATTATCAGTAACATGGAGCGGCCCCAAATTATCAACCATTATGACTTATTTTTTGAAATAGAGCATGTTTTATTCTAACTAATAGCTAAGAATGATTGTTAGTAATGACTTTTGTTAATCCCCTTAGGCATTTTTTTGAAAAATATCCTCCTAATTTAATACCTCTTCCTCATATTACAGTGCTTCCTTTCGACATATTATCATTCAAACTTTTTTGAATTTACTCTTAAAATAAAACGATAATTTTTTATTGTTTTATTTAAATATTTGTATATAATAAAATTATAAGAAAATATATATTTTTTTCAGGAGGGATGCTATATGAAGATCGATAAGCTAATTTCTTGGATAAACATCTCCAGACTTGTATTTTTCATTTTTATCCTATGGCTGTATATTGACAGTCTCCTACTAAAAGGCAATTACACCACGTTTACAAATTTACAATTGTTTGGCAATACCGATATTGCTATTCCTGCGTTTACCCCCTATCAGTTTACCATTATCCAAACAATTCCTTTATTTATCTTAGTACTGTTAGGAACAGAGAAATTTATATCGGTATTAAAGCTTCTCAAAAAAACTGGTACACCATTTAATCAAGAAACCATTACGATATTCAGAAAATTTAGTGTAACCATTCTTATCTTTGGTGCCGTACAGACAGTATTAAATATGCTGGGGGGACTTGCTAATTTACTACCACAAAATGGATTGAATTTGGAGATCATTATTTTTATTTTTCCTGTCGAGTACGTTATAGGATTTCTGATAATAGTAGGCTTTGCTTATATATTTGAGCTAGCCTATAATATAAAGCAAGAAAATAATTTATTTATATAGGATGAAGCATGATGAAGATTGTTGTAAGATTAGACAGAGTGATGGCTGATAGAAAAATATCCTTAACGGAACTTTCTGAACAAGTTGGATTGACGACCGTTAATTTATCCTTATTGAAAACCGGTAAAGCGAAAGGTGTAAGATTTAATACTTTAGCAGCTATATGTAAAGTCTTAGAGTGTCAACCTGGGGATATTTTAGAGTACAGAGACGAATAATGTTTGTTTCTGATCAACTATTCGCTGAAAGGGCGATTAAACATCTGTTGGGAGCACCTAGCCGTGGACATGGCTCCACTTTATCCACATAATCCGTTTTTTCTTTTCTAGACAAAAAACCAAAAGTGTCCAAAGCGGCACTTTTGGTTTTTTGATTTGATGTGTTGGAGCTATTCTAGGTTAGCGTGTTGTGTATACATTTTATTGCCATGTAATTCTTTTTTCTCCATAAGACTTAATACAAGTGAATCATAAAATAACAACAAAGATTGTTCAAATAGGGAACCCATTGGTTGAATCGTTTTTACTTCACTCTCATTTTCTGCCTTAGCTTTAGCAGGAATTGTTACTGTAATATTCGCCAATTGCCCTATACTTGATTCTGGAGCAGTTGTAGCCAAGGCAACAGTAGCTCCAATGCTTTTTGCTTTTTCAGCCATCGCTAGCAAACTTTTCGTTTCTCCGGATCCAGAACCAATAATCAATAAATCATTCTTTGTTAAACTAGGGGTTATCGTCTCACCAACGACATACACATTTACATTCATGTGCATTAATCTCATCGCGAATGATTTCCCCATAAATCCAGATCTTCCTGTACCAGCAACAAATACCTTATCAGCTTTCGTGATCGCCTCTAATATTTGTTCTGTGTCCTCATCCTTGATTAGATCAGCTGTACGCTTTAATTCACTGATGACTTCTAACATATATTGTGTAGTCTGCATAATTGCCTCAGTCCTTATGCTTTATCCATTATTGCTCTTATTTCGGCAGCTACAGCTTTTTTATCCTCTTGTCCGGCAATACCACCACCAACAATCACTAGGTCGGGATGTGATTCTACAACTTCTGGTATCGTATCTAACTTGATTCCTCCTGCAACAGCTGTCTTCGCGTTTTTGACAATACCTTTAATTGTTTCAAGCTGGGCAAACGGATTTTCTCCTTCTGCTTGTAAATCATATCCAGTATGAACACAAATATAATCCACACCTAAATTATCGATTTCCTTCGCACGCTGCTCTAAATCCTTCACATTAATCATATCGACGAGGATTTTTGAGCCGTGTTTTTGTGCTTCTTCCACCGCACCCTTAATCGTTGCATCATCTGTTGCTCCAAGTACGGTGACAATGTCAGCTCCTGCTTCAGATGCCTTCATTACTTCGTATGCACCGGCATCCATAATTTTCAAATCAGCTAAAACTTTTAAATGAGGAAATGCATCCTTCATTTCCTTAACTGCTCTAAGCCCTTCGTTTATTACAACGGGTGTACCAATCTCAACTATATCAATATGATCTTGCACCTCGTTTACCACTTCTTTACCTTCTGGAATATTAACTAAATCTAATGCTAATTGAAGTTCCATTTCCTTCACTCCTATTATGGTTATTTGTGTTATATCTCCATTGTAAAGCGCCTAAATAAAAAGCGGAAGTACGCACTTTCAACGCAAATAGTTACAAAAAATTCACTTAGTATCTTTTGTTATTGTGCTTAGCGATCTTTAGTCAGCTTAAGTTTTCCCCAATTTTAAAAACCATATGTCATAAAAATCTTGACACATGGTTTTAATGATTAACATTAAGAGTTTTCTACTATCTTTATATCGTCACGGTCTTTTAGTGCAATCTCCATATAATTTTTTCCCCATTCATATAATGAATCGAGAATAGGCATTAAGCTTTGACCATGTTCAGTTAAAGAATATTCCACTTTAGGCGGGACAACGGGATATACTTCGCGATGTATGATCCGATCCTCTTCTAGCTCCTTTAATTGATTCGCTAACATTCTTTGTGTGATACCTGGCATTAAAGCTTTCAGCTCACTGAATCGCTTCGTACCCTCTTTCCCTAAATGCCACAAGATTAATATTTTCCATTTACCTCCGATAACGGCAAGTGTTAATTCCTTTTCGCAATTATATGTTTTTCCGCATACATGTCCCATTGTATATCATCCTTTATTTAAGTAATTATAGAAAGTATTAGTGTATATTGTAGGCATTCAACCTATTTCACAAGCTTTACTATTATGAAAACATAAATTAATAATGGTGTCACTTTATTGAATTTTGTCATAAGTGAGGCTATGATCAGCGTAGGGCTCTTTACAGACGTTTAGCACGTGGTTTAAAAGCAGAACATATCTTGACAAGCTCTGCTCTATTTCTGATTGCATTTGATTGTCGCTTACTTTTACCCGATTTTTCTTTTTCTCGCTTTTTTACTATGGTCATTAATAATCAATTTTCTAGATAGAAAGATCCCCTTTACTCAGTAAAGGGGATCTTTCTTACTCTGCTTTTTTGTTACGAATCACCATCAGCATCATCGCTCCTATGACCAAGATTAACAACCCAGCCATTAACCAGTTGAAGGTGGAAGTAGATGTTTCCGGTAAACTATGTCCTTCTTCACTTCCATTTCCAAACTTGGTAGTTTCTTTTGTTTCATCTTTTTTTGGTTGATCAGTACCAAGATCACCATCATTGTCGCTTTGCTGTTCCTTTGGATTTTGTGGGGCCTCGGGATCTTTTGGATCTTCGGGTTCTAGTATATCTTCAGCTTCCAATACAGTAAATGTACTGAAATGGTTAGTTGTTCCTATCACAAAACCTTCCTGATATTCACCACCGATAGCTTCCCATTCGCCCTGCTCATTTAAGAAAAATATTTGTAAAGCTTCCGTATCGTCAACTTCATCTCTGTTAACAGGGAAAACTAATGTTACTGCTTCTTCGAACTCAGAAATAATGTCTGCACCATCGAGGATGGTAAAATCATAGACCGCACTAATTGGATTTGGATCATCCAATTTTTCTAAAATAATCGATAACTGATGATTATTCGTAAAATTGACAGCTGGAACTCGTAATGTTACTTCTTGCTCTTTGACAATTTCAATTACTGCATTTTTTTGTACCAGATCAGCTAATTGATCACTTGTAATATCCACTTGAACAATTGCTGATTCCATTTCTGTTACATCAATAGTCAATGTTCCATTATCAGCTAATCTTTCAACAGATTCATCTGAAATTGTAGCAATTTGATCCGTGATAACCACATCTGCATGAACATGATCTTGTTTTTGTGTTTCCTCATCACGGTCAGACTCGTTATCGTCCTCATTTTCTATAGGATCCTCTACTTCAGGTATTTCATCTTCTTGATCTTGCTCAAATAATACTATATCATTCTCACTACGTGGCTTCAGTTGAATGGTTCCATTAAATTGACTGGAGATTCCAGTGATGGAGACGACATCGCCATTCGCGAATTCAAAACCTGCAAAGGTAAGTCCTGTACGATTGTCTACACGGACAAGCACTGATTCTCCATCTACTGTTGCGATAAACTCAAAGGTTCCATATTCATTCACTTCTTCTAATTCTGAAATAACCGCTTCTTCAATTTGTACAAGCTGTGACTCATTTTCCAGTGAAATCTGAGAAGGAGTCACATTTATTGGAGCTGGTACATTTTCCTCTCCTAACTTTTCGATCTTCGTTAAGGAAGAGATTTGAACCTCTCCATTATAGGTTCCTTTTTCACCAGTAAGTCGAACAACATCCCCTGCTTTAAGATCTAGATCGTTTTGAAAAACATAGATCCCAGCAGTATTATCCTGCAAATAGAAGCCTTTTCCTCCCCAATTACCCGTATTGGTTGTCACGATACCTTCGATGGTAACTTTCTGACCATCTTCTGTATTTCTAGCTTCACTGATCCCAATTGGTTCACTTGGTTCTGTTGGTACAGGTTCCTCTTCGTCCCCGATAAATTCAAAACTGGTTGGAGATCGGAGACCTGGACGGCTAAAATATGCTTCTAAATCACCCGTAATTTGAATTAATTTCCCTAGGTTATCAGGATTATCCACTAGATTTAGTTGACTGCGAATTGTATTATTTGGCAGTTGAACTGGTAAAATGTTATCCATATTTCGCTCATCTGGCGAATCAGCTAACATTAAGTTTGTTGTAGCATAATCACCATCAAAGTTACCCGTCATTGTACCAACAATATAACCCCGTACAGTCTTCGTTCCTTCATTATTTGCAATTGCTTGGGCAACGGTTAAATAATCAGCATCTGTTGGCGGATCTGGTGTAATGTCTGTGATAGTAATACGAGAGCCTTCTTGATAGTCGATAGCACCATCATGATTTCTCACATATTCTACTACAGCTACCCAAACTGGACCAAAATCACCACTAATTGTTTCACTTCCTAAATTATAAAATGTCGTTCCGTGCATATAATCGTTATAAGCAACCACATATTCCTTCGAATCTTCCAATGGGCTACCATCTGGTAATGTTAATTCAACATCTACAAATTGATTATTTTCTTTGATTAATTTGTAGTGTAAACCTGAAACTTGCAAATCAACACTACTATAGTAATTTGATTGTGTTAAAATAACCTCTTTTAATTGATCTGCTGTTGTTTTTACTACCATTATTTCATTTCCAAATTGATCAAGAAACTCAATTTGACTATCTGTAATAATACCTGCTGGGATATTGCCGGTTACCGATGAACCATTAAGGATTCCAAAATCAGCACCCGTAATTTGCCGTACAGCGTCCGTGTAAAGATTTCCTAATCCAGAATCACCTACATCACTATTTTCAGCAGATAAACCATTTTCTGTAGAACCAATTTCTTCTCCCTCAATTGGAGCTTCATTGGATACTTCGATACTGATGCGTTCGTTACCAGCATAATTAATCTTCTCACCATTCTCTGTAAGATGCTTCGCATATGTGATCATTGCATCTGTCATCATACCAGTTAATGCTTCTAATACTTCTCCTTCAAAATTATAGCCACTTCCACCTAACCCGATATAATCTCCAACAGCAACCACATATGTTTTATCCTCTTCAACAGGTTCACCATTTACTTCTAAATCCGCATCCATGTACTTACCAGCATTATTCGTAATAATTTTATAATGAAGTCCAGATGTTTGCAGATCTATCCTGTTGCGATCATCGCGCTCATAGGAGTATTGAATGACATCTTTAATTGCCGCGCCTGTCATCTCATATTTCATAATTTCATTAGCAAAAGGCTCAATCGTATAAATATCATTAACGGTAATTGGCCCCGTAGCAATGTTCGCCCGTATTCCACCGTTATTAGTTAAAGCAATATCTGAATCTGTTTTGAAACGCATGGCATCTGTCCAAAAATTACCTAATGCAGTATCCAGACTACCATTTCTGCTCAGTCCAGTGTCAGTGTAACCAATTTCTTCTGACAAAAGCTCATCCATTTCGTTATTGTACTGATCTACTTTTGCCTGAATATCAGCATCTGTTTCTGTTAAGTCACTTACACGTTGCAAAAAACCTTCCACTGATTCTACTTCATCTGTTTCAGGGTTATAGTGGATACTAAGGTTTCCAATGTTAGCTGCGTCTCCACCTGTTTGAACAATTGGTGTTCCGTTCACAACGTTTGGTTGACTTAGGGTAGTATGAGAATGACCACCGATTATCACATCAAAGAAATCCACTTCTTGTGCCAGCTTTTGATCCTCTGAATAACCGATATGTGTTAATGCAATAAGAACATCTGTTTCCTCTTGTAGATATTCATATTGTTTAGCTGTCTCAATTGGATCTTCAAATGAAATTCCTACTACGTTAGCGGGAGCAGTAGCTGGGGGAGTCTCAGTCAAAGAGAAAACACCAACAGTTAACCCATTGACATCAAAGATGTGGAAAGGTTCGGGCTGTGGGAAATCTACTTCTGTATCACTTCCAACGATTGTATTGGCACTCAACCATGGAAAATTAGATTCAGCAATTCGTTTTACTGTTTCTTCCTGACCGTAATCAAAATCATGGTTACCAATTGCCATTGCTTGTAGTCCCATATCATTGAATAAATCAATAATAGGTTCGCCAAACTGTAGATCGACAACCGGGTTTCCACTAAATATATCCCCTGCATCTAAGTAGATCGAGTATTCCGCTGCTGCTCTCTCTGTTTGTATGTATGCTGCGATTTTCCCAAAGTCATTTATTTTTGCATGAATGTCATTCGTATGCAGTACTTTTAATTCAATTAGCTCATTGTCTTCTGCAGTTTCCGCTGACACGGATGCAACTAATCCAACCATTAAAAAGACTATCACTACAAGAGCTGTAAGTAGTTTCTGCAAGCGTTGTAAATTCATCATTTGTTATTCCTCCCTTTATATTAATGTTATACCTATACAATAGTGATTATATAGGTTGAATACTAAATGATTGTTAAGTTAATGTAAAAACTGATCAACAACTGTATGATTATGTATAATAATAGGTGAAAACACTTGGATGGGAAGGGTATATATGCTTGTTACCATTAATAACAAAACTATTTCACTGTTTAAGGGAGCAACATTGAAACATGCCTTATTAAAAACAGACGAGAATTTATACATGGATGTCATGAAAGAAAAAGCAGTCATCAAAGATCAAGAAGGAAACATTACTGGTATTAATGGAGCAGTTGCGGATGGATGGGCTTATTTTGTAGAGAAGAGGGAGAAATAATGGTCAGCGTAATCATTGCACTCCCTCATCCCAATATTATCATTTTTAATTGGATAGCATCCTATGATGCATGAAACCTCTTCTTCATTCTTCTGTACGCAACTAATTGAATTCTTCTTCTTACAGAGAATGTTTTTGAATAGACCGTAATCAATAAAGACAGTAATGCTACTGCATTGAAAGTGATAAATATGCTTTCTTGTTGTTTAGCCCAATTGGATAATGTCGACATAACGAAAGCATCCGGAACATCTATATGTTTAAGAAAAATCATTAAAATAAAGCCTACGAATACTAGGTATAAGAAAGAGTCTAACAAAACAAGGGTGAAATATACCTTTTGTGTATGTAAGTCGATAAATGCTGATAACTTTTTCAAGCTAGGTACTTCCTCTTTTTTTGTAACCTGACTATGTTTTGGAAAGACTTTCTTTAAAAGCAAGATAAATATACTATTAAAAAGGTAAAATATGATAATACCTGATGCATACAAAATGGCGTAGATGGCAATTAGAATCCCCATTTCTCGAAACATTCCATCTGTTATGATGCTACTGATCAATAATAAGAATAAGTAAATGAAGGTCGACAACAGAAATGCTAAGTATAGCATTGGATTTTGTACGTCTACTTTTTTCTTTATATATCTTTTATGAAGTAAAGTAATATTTAACAGAATGAGAGCTACTAGAGCTAGTTGCTTGATTAAGAGATTGGGTTGGACAAATATCACCATTGGTAACGCATAAATGAATAAGGAGATCATTATATCTATATTTGTTAATTTACCAATTTCCATTAACTTGAATGTTGCCATTTTATTTTTCATAAAACTATTCTATTCCTCTCTCAGAAAAGTAGATTCTAGTTTTATTATACTAAAGATTCAAGTTAATTTCGTTAGGAGAGAATAACCATTTCCCCTTGTTGACTTGTACCTTTATGAGAATTAAGACCTCTATTAGTCTTCCCCACTAACCACACCCTATCGCTAGTTCTATTCATTCTACCAAATAAAAAAATGCACCTCTAAGAAACTGTAAGCATTTCTTACTGACAGATTTATATTACATTGCCAGTACAGGCTATCATATCTCTGACTTGTTCATGACAGAAGGTCTATATATCGCTTACTTATCTTCTATTCCAAGTAAAAAATACTTCGCTTTCCGCTCCTAATTAGGCGACGTTTTTCTCATCAACCTCTATTTTTTCTAATTTATTCCTTCTTGCTTTCTTAAAGAAAAGGAAGACCGTACCAAGCGTCAAGAATATTCCAAGAACAAACGAGAGATTTAAATCTAGATTAAAACCAATCTTAGCATTGAGTATATAAACAAATACCATATACGTCATAAAGATTGCTGGAACGAATGAAATAAAATAATTTTTTCCTTTGACGAATAAATACATAGTAGCAATCCAAAGTGCGATAACTGCTGTTGCTTGGTTAGCCCAGGAGAAATATCTCCACAAAATATTAAAATCAATTTTAGTTAACACATAACCTACACCAAATAGTGGTATGGCAATCATTAAACGGTTGAATGCTTTCCTTTGTCCTAAGCCAATATAATCTGCTACGATCGATCTTGCTGCCCGAAATGCTGTATCCCCTGACGTGATCGGAAGGACAATGACCCCTATTACTGCTACCGTTCCTGCAATCGCTCCTAGTAAAGTAATAGAAATTTCACTTACTGCTGCAGATGCTGTACCTGCTGCAATGACTTCATTTAATGTTTGCCCATCGAATACACTCATAGCAGCAGCTGCCCAAATCATTGCAATTACCCCTTCGGCAATCATCATACCGTAAAAGATATAGCGACCTTGTGATTCTTTTTGTGTTGTTCTTGAAATAATCGGTGACTGCGTTGCGTGAAACCCAGACAAAGCCCCACACGTAATGGTAAAAAACAATAATGGAAAAACCGGCAAATTGTCAGGGTGTAAATTTTGCAGAGTAATCTCAGGTATGCTATATCCCGAGAACATTAACGAAATTCCAATAGAAATGGTGCCAATTAATAAAACGGCTCCTAATACCGGATAGATCCTTCCAATAATTTTATTGACCGGAAGAATAGTCGATAGAAAATAATATAGAAAAATGGTTGCTATAATAATGCCTAACGCAACTTTCCCATCTAATAAAATCTCAATTAATGAAGCAGGTGTCGTCACAAATACTGTCCCAACTAGAACTAACAGTAATAATGAAAAGGCATTAACCATATGACGGGAGATCTTTCCTAGAAATTTCCCGGCCAATTGTGGAATATGTGCGCCCTTATTTCGAATGGAAATCATCCCAGTTAGATAATCGTGCACCGCTCCAGCAAATATGGAACCGATTACAATCCAAAGAAATGCAACTGGACCGTATAATGCCCCCATGATGGGACCAAATATTGGACCAGTACCTGCAATGTTCAATAACTGAATCATTGCATTTCTTTGCTTGTGCATTGGCACATAGTCTACACCGTCATTGATCGATTTTGCTGGTGTATCCCTATCATCAGTAGGACCAAATATCCTTTCTACGAATTTTCCATACGTGAAATAACCAATTATTAATAGAAGAATAGCTATTAAGAAAGTGATCATGATAAAGTCCTCCCTAGTCAAAAAGTGAAACTTATCAAGGTGTTAGTGGCTGTTATCCCTCAACTTCTCCTTGTGTTACTCAAAGCTGGAAGTGAGGATCTTACAGACGTATAACCGGAATAAAGCTTTTTTAACATTTTTAGAAAGATCAGATTCTTCTACAATCATCATATTTTATTATTACGTGTGCTACCACAGCTATCGCGAATCACTAGCTTCGTAGGAATAGTAACTTTTAATGGAATTTCTCTTCCCTTTATTTTATCCAATAATAGCTTCACAGCTGTTCTACCCATCTCTTCAGTATATACTTTAATAGTTGTTAAAGGTGTGCTTGTAAATGGAGCCATTTCAATATCATCAAAACTAACAATCGCAATATCGTCAGGAACAGATAAATTTGCCTCCTGCAATGCTCTCAAAGCACCAATGGCCATTTGGTCGCTTGCAATAAAAAAAGCTTCCGGTTTATTTTCTGTTTCAATTGCCTTTTTCATTAATTCATAGCCATCAGAGATATTAAAATTCCCAATCCAAACATGTCTAGGGTTGTAAACATCGCGTTGCTTCATAATATCCTTAAATGCTCGCTCTCTTGGATCCTCGACCTTGCGATAACCTGCATGTGAATGCTCTAATTGTCTTCCGCCAATAAATCCAATACGTCGATAACCATTATTAAATAAATGATGGATGACCCGATTGGTAGCGTCTTCAAAATCAATCACTACTGAATCATATTTATCTTCATCGGGAGCACAATCTATATAGACAATGT
This sequence comes from Gracilibacillus sp. HCP3S3_G5_2, assembly GCF_052063305.1. Lineage (NCBI taxonomy): Bacteria > Bacillati > Bacillota > Bacilli > Caryophanales > Bacillaceae > Gracilibacillus > Gracilibacillus sp. HCP3S3_G5_2. The sequence goes on from NZ_JBQHXU010000006.1 coordinate 169,978, forward strand.
TTTTGATTGTATTACTATACATGTGAATGGATTCAGGACTATACCTACCAACTACAATTAAACCATCAACCTCCTCTGTTAGTTGCGTTGTCTGAAATGAATGAATGCGAAAAAACTCAGTAACATTTAGTCTCCATTCTACACATTCCTTTTCAATCCCTTTCCTTATTGGAAGAAAATATGGATCATTTAGTTCTTCTTGTAAAGATTGACACAACACAACTCCAATTTTAAGTTTATCTTTTTGTTTAATTGTTTGCTGTTCAATCCTACGCTCTTTAACCGTTTTATAGCCTAGTTCTTGGGCAATTTCGAAAATCCGCTTTCTTGTTTCGGTAGCGACTGAAAGTGTTTGATCGTTATTTAATACTCTAGAAACTGTGGTGGCTGACACTTTAGAGCGTATCGCAATATCCTTTATCGTAACCATATTACAACCTCACTGATATCTGTTTTCTTCTTTCTAGTATAGCACTATTTTACAACTACTTACATATCGAAGTGAATAGAGGTTTTTCGGATAAAAGAATGAGACTAGGTTTAATAAATAGGTATATTGATAGAAAAACCCTACTATTCTTTCATTAGTACAAATAGTAGGGATTTTCTTGACATTAGCCTTTTATACCTGTTAATGTTACACCTTCAATAATATGACGTTGAGCAAACATGTAGACAATGAGAACCGGAACAACGGATATGGTAGCACCAGCCATCATGTATGACCAGTTCGTCACATATAAACCTTTAAAATTATTTAGCAATAATGGGACAGTGAAATTTTCCGGTGTTGATAAATAAATTAAGGCGTCGATAAAATTGTTATACGTTCCCATGAAGATGAAAATTCCGACAGCAGCTAAAGCTGGACGAATCAATGGTAATATGACACTCCAATAGATTCTAAATGGATTGGCACCATCCATCACCGCCGCCTCCTCTAGTTCCTTTGGTATCCCTCTAATAAACTGACGTAATAAAAAGACCGCAAAAGCATTGAATAAGGCACCGGGCACAATCAAGGCTAAATGGGAATCAAGCCAATTAATCCTATCCATAATTAAATACAATGGGATCATCGTCACCTGTTTTGGAATCATCATTGTTGCCAAAAATAAAATAAACAAAACGCCTGAGCCTCGAAAACGGAGCTTGGCAAATGCATATGCAGCCATTGAGCCTGTGAAAAGCTGCGCCACCACCACGATTGCTGTAATGTAAAAACTGTTCCAATAAGCTCTACCAAACGGCATTGCGGTAAAGGATTCCACATAGTTGGACCATACAATAGGATCTGGGAACCAAACTGGTGGTACTGCAAAAATTTGGGACATATCCTTTAATGAACTGCTAATAGTCCATAAGAAAGGGAAAACCATGATAATTGCCCCGAAGATTAGTACAATGTGTAATAATATTCTTGCAGGAGCTATTTTTTTCTTCGACTTTGCAACCGTTATTACATTATCATTAATAGCTTGTGCATTAGTCTTCATAGTGCACCCACCTTTTTTGTAGCTTAAACTGAACTAATGTAAAAATTAAGATTACAACAAACAAAATCATGGCAGCTGCAGAGCTCTCGCCAAAGCGAAAGTCAACAAAGGCATTATTATAAATATGAAATACCATCGTGTAACTTGCCTTACCAGGACCGCCATTTGTCATAACAAAGGCTTGATCAAAGACCTGGAAGGAACCAATTATCGCCATGATTGTGACAAAGAAAGTAGTAGGAGAAAGCATTGGAAGTGTAATATTACGAAATTGTTGAAATTTTGACGCACCATCGATTTCCGCAGCTTCATAGTATGATTTGGAGATTCCTTGTAGCCCTGCTAAAAAAATCACCATATTATAGCCTAGCTGCCACCATATACTTAAAATGGCAATTGAGATCATGACAAGGTTTGTATTGGTTAACCAATCAGGTCCATTAATACCGATCATTGCCAGCATTTGATTCAAAATCCCTAAATCGCCATTTAAAATCCACATCCAAATAACCCCAATAGAAACAGAACTCGTTACAACAGGCATGAAATAAAATAAACGGTAAATCTCTTTACCTTTAATTTTATTAAGAGCTATTGCAAGGAGCAGGGAGATCATTAAGCCAATTGGCACTGTTAAAATAGTGTAAATAATAGTATTATAAGTCGCTATCCAAAAATCTGAACTAGTAAACTGATAGATAAAATTCTCTAGCCCAACAAAAGACCTTTCACCAAAGCCATCCCAATTCATAAAACTTAAACCTAATGCCGAACATAGCGGAATAATAGCAAAAAAGATTAATCCTAGTAACTGTGGTGTAAGAAAAGCAATTCCCCACAACGCATTGTTTTTGCGCACACTGTTCACCTCTTATTAAGATAGTATGAGGAGTAGGACAACCAACCTACTCCTACTAATCAGCTTGATTACTCTTTATAATCTTCAATCATGGTCTTAGCTTGTTCCGAGACTTCCATAATCGCATCCTCTGGTGTCTTCTGTTCTAAAAACAGCAGATCAAAAATATCCGATACTTCTTGGTCTAACCCTGGTATAACAGCTTGACTTGATTCCACTTTTCCTATATCCCGTGCATCAATTAAATAACTTGCGTGCTCTGGTATTTCTGCATTTTCAATAATGTCATCTACACTAGCGATAGATGGTACGGCGTTACCATTACCTTCAAGACGTGCTCGTTGTCCTTCTTCAGAAGTATAAAAGGAAAGAAATTTCATCACTTCGTCTAAATGATCAGAATCGGTGGTTGCAGATAGATAGGCAGTTGCAATTGATGCTGGCTCCATTATTTCCCCAGTATTGGTTGGCCATGGAATATAATCAAATTCAAGACTTTCATTCTCACTAAACATCGGGGTAAACCAGCGACCTGCGGCTGCAAATGCTGTTTGATTGGACATAAACATTGCATCTGGCCCTTGCCCTTCTGGTAAAGAACCAGCATACCTAAAGTTACCGTTTGCAACATTTTCGTATAAATAATGAATGGCTTCCTGTGCTTTCTCATTATCCTGCAAAATCATATTTCCTTCTTCATCATACATCTGACCACCATTTGACCAGACCCAGCTAAATATATGGTTGGCGGCATTTTCAGATACAAACCCATATTTCCCTGATTCTGTAACTTGTTTGGTTAGATCTGCAAATTTCTCCCAATTCCATTCACCCGCTTCAAACAACTTCTGTGGCTCGTTTGGATCCAAGCCGGCCTCTTCTAAAACTTTTTTGTTGTAATAAAGAAGCATAGGGTTGGAATCTACCGGTGTACCATAGATCTCCTCACCTCTTTTAGCTGCACCCCACAATCCATCCGCAAATTCATCTGGTTTAACGTAGCTCTCATCTGAACTTAAAAACGTTGATAATTCAGCAACTCGGCCTGTATCGATTAATTGAGACATATATTCAGCTCCAACATAAAACAAATCAGGTGATTGGCTACCTTGAAGTTGTGTTAATAACTTTTGTCGATACGTATCACCTGGTCCCGGTATTAATTTCACTGATACATCTGGATTCTCTTCTTGATAGGCATCAATTGCTCTCTGATATACTTTGATTTCCGCTGGATTTCCCCACGCAGTCATTGTTAATTCAACCTTGCCATTACTTGAATTACCTGAAGAATTATCTGAGGATGAACTACCTGAATCTGAGCTACAAGCTGACAATAAAAATACAACCGTTACCAGTGCTAAAAGTCCATTAACAAACCAACTTGATTTACTTCTCATTTCCTTCCTCCTCAACACTTAAATTTTAGTGTTATTTTAGTAAATATCTTTTACTAATTATGGATATGATACCAGTAAATTAAAACGCTTACAATAGTTTTATTGAACGATTTTTGTGCATTCATACTATAATATTTTCTGTTTTTTATGCACAGAGCACATATAATTAAACCTCTTTTATTTCTTGACAGTGATTATTTAGTTAATGTTTTAAAGGGTTGATTGTCTGATAAGGTAATTGCTACTAGCCTATTTAACCATTCCAAATAAAAGTCTTTTATACCTAGTTCTTTTATACTGATAAAAAACCCATTCTTAAATAAAAGAAATAATGATATATCACCTTCCATATAGGTATATATATTATATTTTTAAATAATCGTTCTGATTTCTTGTTATTATTTTTGCTTTTGATTGCGCCGAAAAATAAATTATCCACCTTTAATTGCTAACTTTCTGTTTTTGCTACTAAACCTTTTACCTTTCGAGTTATCATATTATTATCGTAAAAAGTCATAAAAAATAAAGGATAAGGCTAGAACAAAGAGTCATAAGGAAGTGAAAATCCGAACATTAATATCTTACTCTCACCGCTTCAGCAAAGTACTTTGCTGAAGCAGATTGTTCGGATCCCGTTCTCCCTATTCGCTTTGTCCAAGCTTCATCCTTTTACTGTTGTTTTTAAAAAAAATGATTATTTCCGCGTAGGCAACCGCACTCTATAGTATCAGTGCTCTTACAATGTAGTAATAATTGGCCCTTCCTTCGTTAGAATAATCGTATGTTCGTATTGAGCTACAAAACTTTCATCGACTAGTAAAGTCCAGCCATCTTCGGATTGAGAGACTTCCTCTTCAAAAGTAGAGATAAAAGGTTCAAAGGCGATTACCATACCATCTTTTAAAGTTTCGTCATCCCAAGGAGCTTCGTAATTGAAAATATGATCTGGTGGTTCATGAATGGCGTGCCCAATACCGTGTCCGGTTAGATTTTTTATGACTGTTAAGCCATGCTGCCTTGCTACATTATGTGCAGCCTTCCCAAGCAAGCTTTTTTTCGCACCTGGTTTTGCATGCTGAAGTCCAGCCTCAAATGCTTCTTTCGCAACGTCACATATTTTCTGTAAAATGTTCTCTCCCTTTCCAACTACAAAGGAAATTCCTGTATCTGCGAAATAGCCGTTTTTCGAGCCTGAAACATCAATATTAACAAGGTCCCCTTCTTGAATGATCCGTTCCCCCGGAATCCCGTGCGCTACTTCTTCGTTGATACTAATACATGTATATCCAGGGAAATCATATTCTCCTTTTGGTGCAGATTGAGCTCCTGCTTTTTCAAACATCTCTCTCGCCATTTCATCGAGTTCTTTTGTTGTAATTCCAGGTTTGGCACGATGGACTAATTCATCTCGAATCGCTCCGCAAATTTCACCAATTTCTTTTAATCCATTAAAATCCTTTTCAGTCTTGGCAATCATCGTATAGCCTCACTTTTTAATGTATTTTATGTTCAGTATCCCATTTAGATTCTAGTATAAGCGGAACGGCTTTTTTTCAGAATAGACAATCAGAGAAAATATATTTTATATACCTCTCCATAAGATATTTTGACTTGTCCTTTAGTTGCTTATTCTATCCTCTACTTTTCTTTTTAACAACTAGTCAATTTATTTAATTTTCACTGGCAAGCATTTGCATAGCTAGCTTCTGCATGTCTTTCAAACCTGAAGCTTGTGCGTATTCTGCAACCGTGATACCACTTGTTGATAGAAGTTCAATGATATGCTCATCCATTCTTGGCCAAGTTTTACCACCGGCATTGTCATAGGCGTCAATTAATTTTAATAATCCTTCTTTACCAAAGAGTAGCTGATGCGACATGAAATCAACAGACACATCAGCTATCCCCACTTCTGTCCAATCTATTACACCCGTTACAGAATTATTCCTATCAATAAGGATATGACCTGGATGTAGATCTCCATGTTTTACCCCTACATGAGTTGGCCAAAGTGAATCTTCAGCTAGCCATGCTTGCCAGCGATCCCATAAATGTTGATTGATATCATATTGATCTTTCACACGTTCCATTCGTTGCTTCATGGAGGCTCTTAGCTCGCTGGCACTTAACCTCTCCACCCCGATATTTTTAAATTCTTGTTGGGGTAATGTGTGTAAATCTGCTAGAGCTTTCCCTAATGATTGATAATACTCAGATGGTACACTGGTTTTATCAAAACTCCATATGTAGTCTTGTTGCTCTACATCAGCTGTAGCAGCAGGAACACCATTTAGTTGCTTGTAGGCAATTAAGTCTTCAGAGAAGATAGACCAATCGGGAGCTTGAAACTTTGCGTATTTATTAATGATTTCTAACGCTTTTTTCTCTTGTTGTGCATGTCTCATGGATTCTGGTCTACGTGGAATCCTTAGTATCCATTTATCACCGTTTGGAGCTTTGGCATAAGCCACTCGAAAGTCAACGCCAGACTCATTTATCACAATAGTATCTTCTAAAATATCTAATCCTTTATTATTTGCTAATTGCTTTACTTTAAGTGTATTCATTTTCATTTCCTCCAAATGTTCATTTATTGCTCTTTTCTATAAGAGGAAAAAATACCTTTCCATACATATGAATAAGTATATCCATTCCCTGATAGACCTCAAATCTATTTATGATGCTCGCCATATTATACAGCTTATTTTGTTGTTAGTAAATTCGGCAAGGTCAGACCTTCATCTTTAAACTGATATCTTACTGGTATTTTCATACTTATCCGTATCGTTTTCCATTTTCAAATACTATCTCGTTCTTTGGAAGTGTTTACATAACATTTTTTTGATTATATAATTATAGATACATACATGAAACATTCAAAAAAAATGAAAGCGAATACATTTAGAGAGGAGAGATGTTAGAGCTTTACCTTACTACAATAAAAAAGGAGCGAAAAAATGAAAAAAATTTTCTTTTGGATCGTATCTTTATGTTTAGCTTTGGTAATTACAGAAGGTACTGTTGTAGCTGCAGAGGTTATTGAACCAGCTCCACCAGGATATAACGAATACAGAGATGACATTAAACACGGTGAATTAAATAAGATAACGTATTTTTCTAGTACAGTTGGAGTAGATCGTGAGGCTTGGGTGTATACACCGCAAGGTTATTCAGAAAAGAAAAAGTATAATGTTCTCTATCTCTTGCACGGCTTAGGGGGAGATGAAAATGAGTGGATTGACAATATGAATGCTCTCCATGTTCTTGATAATTTAAATGCTGAGGGTAAATTAGAACCTATGATTGTTGTTTTTCCAAATGGCCGTGCTATGGTAGATGATGATCCAGGAGATAATATTTTTGATCCTGAAAAAGTTGCTGCGTTTGAAACGTTTGAAGGTGACTTACTTAATGATCTTATTCCACATATAGAATCAGAATATCCAGTTTGGAAAAATCGTCATCACCGTGCACTGGCTGGACTATCAATGGGCGGAGGGCAGTCATTAAATTTCGGAATAGGAAATCTTGATACGTTTTCTTGGGTCGGCGCATTTGCCCCTGCACCAAATACAAAAGCACCTGCAGAATTACTTACAGATCCAAAGAAAATCAATCAGCGATTAAACTTACTTTGGATAAATTGCGGAGATGATGACTATTTACTGGATGTTAGTACGAATTTTCAAGAAAGTTTAACAGAAAATAACATCTCTCATACTTGGTATTTAGATGAAGGAGGTCATGAAGCAAAAGTATTTGATAGCGGACTATATCACTTTTCACAACGAATCTTTAAGAAGTAAGTAAACAATTCCAACATGGTATAAAGGAGCTGCTTTTGGCATGCCTCCTTTATACCGTAAATGGTGTGATAGACCTCACCTAATTACTTATAGGGAGGTCTATTTTAATTTTGTCATTCATACTGGCGTTAGCATGAAAAATATTATTAATGAAGATTGCAAAGTGAGTCAGTAATTTATTATAAGCTCCATAAATTTCTTATTCATAGTGATTACGTTTAGCTAACATTATATCTCTTTATTTTCTCCTTGTTAAAAGTAATCATTACGTTTTATCTGAAGATCAATGTGATTATACAAGTGATACTTCCACCAGTGTCGGTTTTGTACCCAGTGAGGGTATGATTTACCACCTGTTAGTCCAATGATCTTTAAGAATAGATTAAGGCTCATTATACTAATTTTACCAGCACTCTTCCTCTTACTCGTCCCTCTAATAATGTCGGCAGAACATCTGTGAGCTCTTCTATGCTTACTTCTTGTGCGATAAGCTCTTCCAAATTAACTGGTTTAATATCTGTTGCCAAGCGCTCCCATGTTTTTACCCTTGTTTCCATCGGACAATAAACCGAATCAATCCCAAGCAAATTAACACCTCTTAAGATAAATGGGAACACAGTAGACGGTAGATTAGTCCCTGCTGTCAATCCACTAACTGCAACTGATCCTCCGTATTGAAGCTGGCTTAGGATGGAAGCTAGCGGTTCTCCTCCTACCGGATCAACAGCTGCTGCCCATTTTTGTTTTGCTAAAGCTCTGATTTTGCCATCATACACTTCCTCACGAGAAACGATCGTATCTGCTCCAAGCTTTCGTAAATAATCATGTGCTGTTTCTTTACCGGTGCTTGCTTCCACCTGATAACCGAGAGAAGCAAGAATCGATACTGCAAAACTGCCCACACCTCCAGTTGCCCCAGTGACAAGTACTTTCCCTTTTTCAGGAGTTGCATTATTTTCTTCTAACCGTTGAACAGATAATGCCGCAGTAAAACCAGCTGTACCGATAATCATTGCTTCTTTTAAGGACAACCCTTCAGGAAGGGGAACGATCCACTTGGATGGAATACGTGCATACTCACTATATCCACCAAAATGAGAAACACCAATCTCATAGCTAGTCGCAATGACCTTGTCTCCTTCCTTGAACTGAGGATCATCAGATGAAATCACTACACCTGCTAAATCAATACCAGGCACCATCGGATAATTTCTGACAACATTGCCATCAGGTATTGTTGCAAGACTGTCCTTATAATTTATTCCGGAATAATGGACACGGATTAATACCTCTCCTTCCGGTAATTCGTGAAGGTTTAATTGATCAACCTTGACTGAAAAATCATCATTCTGCTTATTTACAACTAGTGCGCGGAATTCTTCTAGCATTCTTGGTCCTCCTTTTAAAGAGAGCATCAATTTTAATCAAAGCATAACATTTGTGATGAATGACATCAATTATAGAACTGATACAGGAGAAGATCGAGAACCGAAGCAAATATTTAAAAAAAAGTGAATATTTTCTTTAAAGGAATAAACAATATGAACAAAAGGAGGAATGCTTATGAAGCATGTAAGAGCTTTTTTGATAAAATTTGTAGCTACTCTAGCTCTTCTATATCTTATCCTTGGATTAATGTATGGAATGACTTTTGCCGAGGTTTTACTTTTAACTGTTGTGTTGGGAGCTGCAGCTTATTTAATCGGGGACTTGCTAATATTGCCAAGAACAAATAATGCGCTAGCAACTGTAGCTGACTTCTTAATTGCATGGATGATTATCTTTATGTTTGTTGATGGTATGGCGGTTACCGATAATGCTGTTACCGCTTCGTTGATCGCAGCAATAGGTGTTGGTGTGTTCGAGATTTTCTTCCATCGCTATTTATCTAATCAAGTTTTCCCGAATACTGACAACAGACCAATGGATAGACAATTACAATACCAAACGGAGATATCAGATGAGCTAGGGGAACGACCAGGTGAAGATAACAATTTGGACAAGTGATTGACAAGCAGTTACTTATACATCAGGCTATAAAATTATAACTGCACACCAAGGGTAGACTATTCTCTACCAATTTGGAAGTGCAGTTATATTATGGTTTTAACATTTTTTTCATTGCTCTTATTGCTTGTTATAAAATAATGGTAATTTAGCACCTTGATAATAAGCCTACCTACAAAAATTGTAGATAGGCTATTAATATGGTTTTAATTGCATAAGTTATTCAATAGTTATAGTTAAAAAAAACAAAAACCTATTGAAAAACCACCTTTAATTTAATATCTTGCGGATAGTCGCCAAATTCTTTACCAAATATGTTGAAGCCACCTTTATGGAGAGCATTTTCTTTAATTCCTATCCGAAACGTCAGAAAGTTTTTTTCATTTAAATTTAAGTCATCAATCGTAACATCACTAAAGGGTATATCATCTATCATCGCTTTGTCTTCGGTTACTTTCCAAGTCTTTAACGTACCGTATTGTGTACTTGTACTTTCCGCCCAATACTTTGGATTTAACTTTCCAGGTCTGTCTCCAAAATCTCCCGGACTAGTCCAAGTACCAATATCAACACCATTTAACCAAACGGTAATGTCTGACGGCCAATGAGGATCATGATTTGGCGCTTCTGAGCATACCTCAAATGATATCTGAAGCTCTTTCACTTTAGCACTTGGCGGAATTGCAAGTGGAAACTTATACTCTAAATAACCTTTTCTCGTCCAAATAATTTGTGCTTTTGAACGTGCAGGGTTATAAAAATTAACAGGGTCATCCTCTTGTATAATCAGTCCCTCGTGATTAGCCATGCCACATGTTGGCGATACACTAAAGTCAGTATATTGCCCAATCGGCATTTCTATTTCGTAATTCTCGTACTCACCTGCATAATTTTTCGAAGTATTTAATTTAATATGTATATCATCAAAATTTCTCGTACAAACTTTCATTGCTCCTCTGCTTGCCGGACGAAGCTCTGTCAATATTAATCCTGATTCTTCTAAAACCTTAATGTGGGAGGCTGCAGTTGACATCGGTATATTAATACTCTCGGCCAATTGATTGATATTCATATTTTGTTTACTTAAAAGGCTGATAATTTGTAGCCTTACTTCCGAAGATAACGCACGTGCAACCTTCCTTAATTTTTTCTGATCTTCAAGTGATAACTCGAGCAAAGTAAGCTACCTCCTAACATTCATTCTTATATTATAAATGAAAGCCTTATAATATTACAATTTTTTTGGATGAAATATGAATTAAATACAATTAATTATTTTCTTACGAGATATTGAATAAACGTTTTGAAAATAATGGAGCAAGAGAAAGAAGGAGTACAGAAATGAAGGCAATAGTTGAGTAAACGGAATCTTATGTCGAGGATCAACGGACCTATTCTTTAACCAATCGATCAAACCTATTACCAAACAAAATGGCAATAGGTTAGATCAGAAATATATTACGGTATTAATTGCATATAATCCAAAGCTAATTCTCCCGAGTTGTGTGACAATTGTATCGTCTGTACCCCTGTTTCTAACTCTACCGGGATAGAAATAGTATCCAACTTCCCACCCGTCGGTGGAAATTCCACTTCTCTAATTTTATTTTTGTTAATCACCACTTCTTGTGTACTAAAATCACTTGTCTTGTTACTATAGGTTAGGTTCAAGTTGTATGTTCCTGATTGTTCCACGTTTAGTCGATATTCCAGATAGCTTTGATTGCTAGTAAATTTCACTTTTTGCTTATTGGATGCAGCAGGTGTGTTGATAACAGTTGTGCCGATTGATTCTGCATGTTCTGCTTCATATCTATATTCTGGCTGGCTTGAAACTAATTCAATGAAATCGAGCTCTGCAAATAAGTGCCCTTTTGTTAGTCTAACTTTATTTTCCTGACTATCTAAGCTGATCTCTTTCTCTGCAAAATACCAGCTATCCCAACCATAATTCTGATAGGTAACTTCTCCAACTGCATTACCATTTACAGAAACATGATGAGAGGATGGCTCTCCCATTCCATTCGCATACCTAACCTTCAATGTATAATCTCCCATCGGAAGATTCACATCAAATTCTACATAACTATCATCATAATCAATATAACCAACCTTTGCTCCATTGGAAGCAGATGTATTGGTTACTATTTGGGCTCGATTCACTGTGGCATCCTCTGCTTCGAATATATGGCCTACTGGTAGTTTAGGGGTAAGCATTCCTGATTGTTCACCTGAAGGAACTTCTAATAATGTTCCGGTTGCTACTGGTTTGCCAAAATTCGGTGTGCCATCCTCATTCCAGGTAAACTTTTGCATTCTAATATTTCGATCCCAGCCTGATCCTTGGAATTTCGCCGCATGATAAATGATCCAATCCTCTGTTCCATCTGGTGACTTGAAGAAACCATTATGTCCAGGACCATATACGCCAACATTTGGATCCTTTTCAAAGACTGGTTCCGGACTCTTTTCCCATGCACCGGGATCAAGTGGATTGGAACCAGTAAATGTTAGCATTCCTAATTTATAATCGTCTGTCCAGCTTCCACTGGCAGAATAAATCAGGAACAGCTGGCCGTCATCATTTTGTAAAAATTGTGGCCCTTCATTTACGTGTGGTTCGCCTATCTTTTCCCAATCATATTCAGGTCTGGATAACTCTACTCTTTCTCCACTTATCGTCCACGGATTTTCCATTGGTGCAATGTAGATATCCTGACGCACATTGACATCACCTTCCCAACCAGACCAGGCAAAATAATACTGTCCATCCAATTCCCAAATCGTTCCATCAATGGCCCATTTATCAGATGGTGTCGTTAGCTTGCCATAGGTAGTTCCTTCTGGGTAAGAATAGTCACTAAATGGATCAGATGTTTCTGACTCAAGTACATGCATGCGTTGTTTTTCCATGTCTCCATCAGAGGCAGCAAAGTAGATATACCATTTTCCATTTATAAAGTGAATTTCTGGTGCCCAGATATGCGCACTATTAGGCGCGCCTGGTTCTGGCGTCCAAACGATTTTGCTTTCTGCGTCTTGTAAGCCTGTAATCGTTTTTGATTTCCAAATGGTAATATTATTTCCTGTTGTATGGGTATAGTAATAATAACCATCTGTGTGACTGACAATCCATGGGTCTGCTCCATCACCTATAATTGGATTCTCAAATAGCTCTACCGGTTCTTCCTCATAGTAAAAAGTGATATGACCTATGTCTGATTGTTTTCGGCCATTATTTTTTGGACCGTTCAAATTACTATCCATTGTATCCTCCTGAGTATAGTGATAAAGATTACCTGCGTTACCACCTTTCACAAAAACATACTTGATGCCAATATCAGATTGCCAATCGAATCTTTTACTGTCATGGAAGTTGATCTTGATTGTTTCATTATGGTATAAACCACTTTCATACGAGTCTTCATTTAATTCTAACTTAAATTGCTTTAGTCCCTTTAGTTCTTCCGGTAATTGCTCATTTCCAAGTCTGTCATTTCCATCTATTCTGATAGGACCTGATGAAGCAAGCATATTGGAATCTCCGCTGACGAAATTTAAAAATACTATTAACACAGTAGCAAATAATAAAACGATAACTTTCTTCAATAAAGGCACTCCTTTTCGATAAAGTGAGATTATAATCAGTGGGGTCTTACAGACATTTAGCACCGTGATAAACAAGGGTTGTTCTTTTACGGAAGAACAACCCCTTAGAAGCTTAATCATTAATTTCTTTTATTTTCTCCAATGCAATTTTGGGCGATCGGTCTTCTTTTAGTAGACCATTAATTTCTTGTTGCACATCTGTGATTTGTGTATAACAATAACCAGATATATAGGCAATTTCTTTAATCGCATTCGTGATACTGCGATAGCGATTTAAAAATTGCTCCTCTGTTTCGACTTGATTACCATATCCCCAGCCGCTTCCTTCATTAAAAGCAATCCCGCCATATTCCGAAATGATGATCGGCTGTCCTTTATACTCATAACCGTCGGCAAATGCATACTTGTGATTATTATGTGATAGTTGATTATGGACAATGGCTTCTTTATCCTTATATCGCTCTAAAAATAAATCACCGAACTCCTCATAATCATGCAGGGTGATAATATCTGATATCGTATGCTCCCAGCCATCATTGACTATAACCGGCCGTTCAGGGTCGATTGATTTTGTTAAATAGTAGATGGACTCTGTGAAGGCTTGTTCTTTTTTATTGGTAGCGATATTCGGTACTCCCCAAGATTCATTAAATGGGACCCAAGTAATGATCGATGGGTGATTATAATACTGGTGCACAATTTCTAGCCATTCTTTTGTAAAATTCTCGACTGCTTGATCTGAATACTCATAAGTTGCCGCCATCTCCGACCAGACCAATAGCCCTTTTCGATCACACCAATACAAAAAGCGTTCATCCTCCAATTTTTGATGTTTACGGACACCATTAAAGCCCATTGCCAATGTTTTGTCGATATCTTCAATCATCGCTTGATCAGATGGTGGTGTCAACATGGTGTCTAACCAATACCCTTGATCTAATAAAAGCTTCTGATAGATAGGACGGTTATTTAGCAAGACCTGACCATCTTTTATGGAGACTTTTCGCATACCAAAGTAAGAATTCACTTCATCTAGTAACCTATCACCCTCATATAAATGAAATGTTACATCATATAAGTTAGGGTGTTCAGGTGTCCAATGCATCACCTTCCATTCATGTATCTCCGTTAATAGATCTATTTCAACGTGCATTGTAGAACGGTTTGGCGTAAACGAAAATTGTTTTACTTTTTCACCTTCAAAAAGAATCGTCGTTTCTACCCGAAGTTGATCATCAATGCTTCCATTTAACGTATAATCAAAGGCTACCGAATTGGTATCAATGTTCGGTGTCATCTTTACATGTTCAATACTTCTGTTTTCAAGAAATTCCAACCAAACTGTTTGCCAGATTCCTGTTGTCTGTACATACCAACAACCGAAATTATCCTTTTTCCATCTTTGCTTTCCTCTTGGTTGATAACAACTATCGCTATCTTCGACTTTCACAATTAGTTCATTCTTTTCATTTGTCGTAACAGCGTTAGAAATATCAAAGGAAAAGTGAGCATTTCCACCTTTATGGCTACCGATATAATCCCCATTCACCCATACTTTTGTTAAGTAATCGGATGCCTGAAAGTGCAACATCACTTTCTTACCAATCTGATCGACTGGAACCTCAAAAGCTCTTTGGTACCATACATAAGGATGAAACTTCTCCTCACCTATACCACTTGCTTTTGTTTCATACGTAAATGGAACTTGGATATCCATTGTTTCAGTCAAGTTCTGGTGCCACTCATAGCTTTCACCGATATTTTGATCATCGAATGCGAACTTCCATGTTCCATTCAGGTTCAGCCAACTATCACGTTGAAACTGTGGTCGAGGGTATTCTGTTCTTTGATAAGTTTTCGTATTTTCTGTCATGTAAATTCTCCTTTGTTATCCTTTTATTCCTGTAAAGCTGATTCCTTTGACAATTTGTTTTTCAAAAATCAGGAATGCGATAATTACAGGTATAGATGCAATAGCATTCGCGGTCATCGGTTGAACATATGCTTGTGAATAAGTAGCATTAAATACTGGTAAACCAACCGGTAACGTGTACAGGGTCTCCGACATAATGGATAGATATGGCCATAGAAAGTTATTCCATGAACCGATAAACGTAAAGATACCTATTGCCGATAAAGCTGGTTTCGCTAACGGCAAAACAATTTTATAAAATAGTTTAAAATAGGAACAGCCATCAATAATCGCGCTTTCCACTACTTCCTTTGGTACATTGTCAAAAAAGCTTTTCAATATAATAACACCTAGTGGTGATGCGATCATTGGCAGGATTAAACCTGCGTAGGAATCAATTAATCCCAAGCTTTTGGCCACCTCATAAAGCGGGATTATCGTTGCTTCGCCAGGTATCATTAGTCCTAGCAAAAAGAAAATAAAGATAAAATTTTTAAAGCGAAATTTCATCTGTGATATAGCAAATGCAGCAAGTGATGTTATTAGTAATGTTAGAGCAGTTGTAATCAACGCAACGATTAAACTATTATACAACCAACGAAATATTAAACTACCAAACATAATATCTATATAGTTATGGAAGGTATAAGGTGGCAAAAACCATTCAAACGGTTCTGTTGTCGAAAAACCATTTGGCTTTAGGGAAACAAACAACATCCAAACAATAGGTAGAATAAAGATCAGTGCTACGATAAATCCCACTGTTACCTTTAAACCTAATTTTGGGTCTCTGTTTCGTTGTAATACCGTACTCTTGCTTTTCTTAACTCGGACAGCAGTCTCATTTGTAAATTGTGGATTACTCATTTAGTTCTCCCCCGTTCTTTGACTCTTTAATTGAATAATAGAGAGAATTAATAAAATAAAGAACAACGCATAGGACATTGTCGCCGCATAACCTAGATTATTTTGATTAAAACCAACTTCATAAATGTATTGGATTAGCGGTCTTGTTGCTCCACCAGGTCCACCGCCAGTAATTAACAGAATTTGCGCAAACACTTTATAAGAGGCAAGTATTTGTAGCAAAAGAACGACACGTCCAATCGGAATAAGCTGTGGTAAAGTAATATATTTAAACATATCCCAACGAGAAGCACCGTCTATTTCACTAGCTTCATATAATGACTCAGGTATATCCTGTAATGCTGCTAGGAATAAAATCATATTGAAACCAACTGTCCACCATAAGGTAACGACCACAATCGTCACCCATGCCAATCCTCGATCTGCCATCCACAACGGCTCCCAATTAATTCCGAACATTTGAATGACGTTGTTTACCAGTCCGTTATATGGCTGAAGCATGAAAATCATCAGAAACGAAATAACCGATACAGACAGTATACTTGGCAGAAAAAAAGAACCACGGAAAAATGTTTTTAATTTCGTATTCAAGTTAGACAATAATGCCAACCCTAATGCTAATATAACCATCGTCGGTGTAGTTAATATTACAAAGAAAGTAGTGTTCCATAACGTTCGCCAAAAATGTCGATCAGTAAACATTTTTACATAGTTTTCAAATCCGACAAACTCCATTTTACGAACTAACGACCAATCATATAAGCTCATTTCTAGGCCTTTGAAAATGGGAAAAATCGTAAAAACCATGTAAGCAATAAAGAACGGTAATAAGAAAGGAACAGCCTTTAAATCTTGCATCCATTGCTTCTTGATCATAACTTGACACCTCCTGTTTAAAGGATGTAAGAAATGCTTTTAATAAAGCACTGATTCTAGACATCCAATCTTGTAATAATGAATAAGCTGAATGCATAGGACCAGGCTTTGTAATTGGAGATGATTATTCTCCGATTAGTTCCGTTACTTCTCGTTCAATCATCGAGAAGACCTCGTCAGCCGTAGCATCTCCTGACCAGTACATATCTAAATTGCGTACAACAATATCCTGAATTCCACGGGCATGAACAGTACGGTCGACATATTTTACATAATCGGCAACTTCTGCATACTCACTTCGGTATGGCATGTCATTAAATTCAGCAGATTCTAAAACAGTATCTTTAGCAGGAATATGGCCAGCTTCAGCCCACATAACCCCATTATCAGTAGCAAATTTCATAAATTCAACTGCACCTCTTTGTGTTTCTTCATCAGCATCATCATAATACGGTAAAACAAAAGTATGAGAACTAGCCCATGCAGCATCTTCGCCAAACATATTTGGGAAAGGCATTGGCGTAAAATTAAGGTCGTCTGTCGTTTCCCATATTCCTGTTGCCCAAACTCCAGTAGACATTACAGCTGCATTTCCGGATTGAAAATCGCTATAAAAATCAGCTAAATTCGGTGGCGTAACTTCATGTGTATAATAAAAATCATAAATATATTCCGCAGCTGCAATTGCCTTCTCGTGATCTAAAGCATAGGTTGGAGTATCTAAGTCTCCGGAAACTAAGTTTTCTCCCCCCATCTGGTTATATAACGCCCACCAGATTCGATATGGATCTTCACCAGTACTCGGGAATGCAAATGCCATTTTATCTTCTGGTAGCGCTTCCTTAAGAGAAGTTAAGAATTCCACAAATCCTTCTGGTGTTGTTTCAAAATTAGGTGTACCATCATCATTAAGTAGACCAGCTTCTTCGACAAGATCATTGTTAATATACATAATTTCTGGATGTGTATCGATTGGCACTGCGTAATTGTTTCCATCATAGATGGTGACATCTAATACATTTTGGTTAAACTCATCCCAGTTAAGTCCTACGTCTGCAGCAAAATTATCAATATTGGTTACAAGTCCTTGACTAACTAATTCAGGTAAAACATGACTGTGAGCGATACCTACATCAGGCCCATTTCCCGATCCAATACTTGTTAGTAATTTAGTGTAGTATTCGTCATAATCTTGATGCACATTATTAACAAAATACTGATCTTGACTTTCATTAAACTCCGATACGATATCTTCCATGTATTCCGCATCTCCACCACTAAACAAATTCCACATAACTACCTCAGTAGCACCCTCTGGAATTTCTACATCATTCCCTGCTGATCCTGAATTATCGGAACACGCTACCAATAACAAAGTGACCAAGACAATACCAACAAAAACAATGAAGCTCTTCCTCATATTGACGCCTCCTTTTATCCTCTATTCTTAGTTACAAATAAAATGTTTAATTACAATTTTCTTGTAACTTTAAATATAGAATACGCTTACATTTTGTGAAAGTCAATACTATTTTACTTTATTAGTTAACTTTTTTGTGTTTTTCTTCTAGTCATTTAGCTAATATAACTGTTTTATCCTAATTAATTAGTTATGTTAATTGCAAAAAACGACTAGTTTCGTCATTCCCCAAGCATATAAAGCCTGATGCACTAGGAATTTTAGAACGTTTGATAGCAAATAATATTTTGTATTAATACATTTTTTTTGAATAAATTACGTTTTTCGACTTTAATATGCAGTTTCATAGAGATATCAAAAAATAAACTGTCTAGTAAAAGTAGCATGCACCCTCACTAGACAGTTTATTTTTTCTCTCGAAGTGTTCTATTTTATTATGAAATGTATTCCATGTAGGAATTAATTAGCAAAATGTACTTCCATTGGCGGATAATCTTCTTTACTTCCCCAAGTAGATGGCATTCGTAATTCCAACTCACCATCTTCGAATTTGTCTAATATTTCTTTTTTCGTCGTCATCATGAAGTAGCCTTCTACTTTTTCATGCGGCTCTAAAGAAGCACGTTCTCCATATTCTATTAAATCATATTGTTCTGCTAAATCTAATGGAACCCCGTCATCCTCGTCTGCCAGGTGGTGTGTCTCAAACATAACGTTTGGTACTTCACCTTCCGAATCCATAATCTCTTCACTATCAATATGAGCTAATTGCCATGGAATCAGTGATACATCTTCTTCATCTGTTAAATTTTCAATTTCGGCTTCAATAAATATTAATGCATCATAATAATGACTTCCAAAGTCTAGTTCCCAAATAGTTTCTTCCAATTCTGGCGGTATACCATCTAGGTAATAAGCATCCTTCAACTCATACGATACTTCAATATCATCAAACTCATTATGTATTAAACTCGTTTCTCCTGCTAAAGTTATATCTATCCGATCAAAAGTATTATCGATTTCTTCTGTAGCTACTTCCTCTGTTTCGTTTCCGTTTGTTGCGTTTTCACTGCTACCTGCATCCTCATTACATCCTGTTATGAATACTGCTAATGCTGTAAAAATAAATATTATGTACTTTTTCATTTTATTTCTCTCCTTGAATTATGCTTCATTGATAAATGATCATAATTGTGCTAATAATTGGTTTCCTGACAGAAAGATAATACTTCATATTCGCCATACCTACCTCCCATAGAAGGAAATTTAACCCAACACACATTCTACCATGTATTGGAAGTGAAATAATATAGGATAATTCTACTATTTTCAGACTGCAATTCCACTTGAATACTAACCAACATATGTGTTTTCTTATTATATTACGGAATATTAATCCAAAAGGGTTACTCTCTATAAAAACCCCCTAAAATCATAAAAACACCTCCACGTTTGCTATAGTTGAATTGAGTCAACCAACTACCAAACAGAAGAGGTGTGAAACAAGCATTCAATAGTATATTAAATTTAAATCTTGATCCATCTAGTTTGATTAGGTAATATTTCTATACTACTAGTGAAATACTGACTATGGATAATATCTTCACCTTCAAAGTCCGATTTTAATAGGACCTTTTCATCTGAAACATTAATGAGTACAAGGATTTTATCGCCTGTTACTTCATTACTTCTTATAATAGAAAAAACTCGATCATCTAAGAAAAGCACTTCTTGTTTCGCATTAGGATGAAAGGCCGTTTGATTTCTTCGGAGCTTTATTAGTTGAGATAATTTATTAAAGACTTTAGCTCTCAAAGTGTCTCTCTTAAGTTCTTCCACAAGAGTACTCTTATTTAACTTTTCCCGATTTATACGGCGATTTATTCCAAATTCTTTTACACCCTTATAGTCATTTTCTGAACCTAATAAACTATGAATATAAATACCCGGAACACCTACTACAGACAATAAAATAGATTGAGCAGCAAGGAAACGTCGAACCTTTATATCCTCCATTTCATCTGGATGAGTGAGTGCATTTAGGTAATTAATATTTAATTCATATGGACTTTTCGTTCCATCGCCATTATCTTTATAGGAAACTAATCCACCATGTTCTGTCGTTTTATCTACCATAAATTGTTTTTCATCATCAGTTAATATGCCTTCTGTTGGTCGCATTCCTATACCATCATGAGAAGCTAAGAAGTTAAAATAAGTAGTATCAGAAGTAGTAGGATCTAAACTAGCTGCCCACTCTGATAACTTTCTTGCGTTACTCGTTAAGAATGAAAAGAGAGTTAAAGGCGGTAAAGGAAATTGATACACCATCTGGGCTTCATCATAACCGTTCCCGAAATAACTTATATTGTCCTTATGAGGTACATTGGTTTCTGTAATTAAGATCGTTCCAGGAGCACTGCATTCCAGAACCTCCCTAATAAGCTTGATTAATTGATGTGTCTCATCTAAGTGCATACAGCTAGTACCCAATTCTTTCCACATAAACCCTATCGCATCGAGCCTTAAATACTTTGCACCATTTTGAACATACATATTTAAAATATCAAGTATCTCTAATAATAAATCTGGATTTTTATAGTTTAAATCGATTTGATCATCACTGAATGTTGTCCATACATACTTTTTTCCTTCCAATGTGTCAAATGAAGTTAATAATGGTAAAGCTCGTGGTCGAGTAACTTGACTATAATCTAAGTTAGGATCTGATTCAATAAAGTATTTTTTATACTTTTCATCACCATTCAAAAATCCCTTAAACCAATCACTACTTTTTGATATATGATTTATTACCGCATCAAACATTAGATGGTAATACTTCGACAGCTGATTTACATGCTCCCATTCTCCTAAATCAGGGTCAATTTCTCTATAATCTACTACAGAGAACCCATCATCAGATGTATAAGGGTAAAATGGTAAGATATGGACAGCATTGACACTATCTACATATTCTACAAGAAATTCTTTTAATGTTTGCAAGGGTGGCTTTCCTTGTTCTTTTATGCTATCCCCATAAGTAATGAGCATAACATCTTTTTCACTTACCCACTCTTGCTGCACGGAATGGTTGGAATGATATTTTGCTACAATTTGTTCAATTTGTTGATATATCTCATTAATATTATAACCTTTATCACCATATAAAAAGTGTAGTTTCTCTATTATTTTTTCTTTAGAATTCGATCGAATTAAACTCATATTACATACACCCTTACTTTTTGAATTTAGCATTAAAGAAGTCTGGTAACATTCTCAACCGTTTGTTTCAAGTTATTTTCCGCATTATAGAAAGCCTCTTCAAGACTACAAGGATTCTGCATGATACTATGTACAGATAATAACCCTTTTTCGTAAAGTGATTCATACCCACTTCCTACCGTACCTGCAAATGCAATCACAGGAATATTACTTTCATTTGCGATGTCTGTTATACCAGAGACCACTTTGCCATTTGGTGTTTGATGATCAATTTTTCCCTCACCTGTAAAAATGTAATCAACATTGGCTATTTTCTCCGAAAAACTTATCGTATCAAGGACTAATTTAATACCACTTCTCAAAGTTGCTCCTATTGCCAATAGTGCAGCTCCCATACCACCTGCTGCTCCTGAACCAGGTATCTCCCCAAGGTTTTTACCTAATTGTTCATACATAACCCTATTTAGATGTTCTAAATTATGATCTAATAGCTTCATCATACTTGATGTGGCTCCTTTTTGCGGTCCAAATACATAGGAAGCTCCGTTTGTCCCAGTTAAGGGGTTATTGACATCGCAAGCTACCGAGATAGTTACATTAGTAATTCTATTATCTATTGTAGTAAGATCGAATTGATGTATATCTCCTAATGACTTGCCCCCAACTCCTATAGATTCTCCATTTTTATTTGTTATCGATGCTCCTAAGGCTTGTAGCATCCCAATACCACCATCATTAGTAGCGCTACCACCGATAGTAATAATTAAATTTGTAATTTGATGATCAAGTGCAGCAAGTATAAGTTCTCCTGTACCATAACTTGTTGCAAAAAGTGGGTTTCTTCTTTCCTTGGTAACCAAATGAATACCACTTGCTTCAGCCATTTCAATTACTGCTGTCTTACTATCCTGCAATATGCCATATCTTGCTTTGACTCTTTCACCTAGTGGACCTGTTACTTGTTGATAATATACTTCACCACCATGTGCTAGGAGAAGGGCATCTAAAGTTCCTTCTCCTCCATCTGCAACAGGAAGTTTAACAACTTCCGAATCAGGTTTTACGGACATAATTGCTTCTCGCATTATATTTGCAACCTTAGAGGCTGTCATACTCTCTTTAAATGAATCTGGCGACACTAATATTTTCATTCTATCACTCAACTTTTTTTAAAATTGAAAAAGCTTGTTTTAATCTGTCCCCAATCTAATTGATCGGTACTCTCAACCAAGAAATCAGCATATTCTAGGTTCTTGCCCACACCAACCGCAAACATATCACTATCCTTTATAGCTTCTATACCGACTACAGCGTCTTCAATACCAATAGCACAAGAAGGATGGACTTGAAGAGCCTCACAGACATTAAGAAATATTTCAGGATCTGGCTTAGAGCGAGTAATTTTATTTGCGTCTGCACAATAATCAAACAACTCTTCTATTTTTAATGCTTTCAGCACCGTTTGTGCATTTTTTGAAACTGATGCTAAACCTATTAAAATTCCTTCTTCTTTTAGTTTGGCTATTAATGGTTGAATCCCTGGCAAGATCGCATCAGGAGTTAGTTGGCTAATATATTGTTTATATATCTCATTTTTTTCATTGGCTAACTTTTCTTTTTCTTCCTCTGTAAAGTTCTGAGCTTTATTTCCTTTTTCTAAGATAAGCTCTAATGATTGAACACGACTAACACCTTTTAAATTTTCATTAAACTTCTGATCGAATTCAATATTCAGTTTATCCGCTAAATCTTTCCATGCTAAATAATGAAAATGTGCAGTATCTGTTATTACGCCATCTAAATCAAAGATTACAGCATCTATCTTTCTTGTCCCCATTCAATTAATTCCTCTCTTTATTTATGCATTGGTTACGCTATATCAATTTGTAGTTGATCTTCTACCTGGTAATATTCACCATTTATTTGGAACTTTATTGATTCGCCTTCTGATTTATTAATAACTATTCTTTCTTTATCTACTGTGATTTTAATAGATCTTCCTCGATAATGAAGTGGAAATGTGACAGATGTCCATGTATCAGGTATTGTTGGATTTAACGTTATTTCTTCATCACCAAATGATACATTCAGAAAGCTAAACACTGATAACCATATCGATCCTAGTGATGCGGCATGAATTCCTTCATCTGATGAATGCGGGTTTGGCCCTAAATCTATTAGGCATGCTTCTTGAAACAACGTATAAGCTAAATCCTTCTCGTTACATCTCATCGCTACGATGGCATGTATCGCTTTACTTAAGGATGAATCATGGATAGTTCGATCCTCATAATATTTAAAATTCTTCAAAATTGTGTCTTTCTCGAATAATTCTGGAAATAAATATAACAACATCACTACATCTGCTTGCTTCAATATTTGCATTTCATTTACTTCTGCTCGAGAATAATCCAACAAAATCGATTGACTTCCTTGCATTTTCTTATATTTTTCTAAATTAATTGTTGGTTTAGTTAAGAAAGTATCATCTTGTGGAATAATTTTTTCATCATTTTCTTTCGGTAAATATAACTTTTCTAGAAAATTTTCACCTGCAATTTGAAGTTCTTTATTTATTACTTGAAATTCCTTTAAATAGTTTAATGCTTGTTCAACATTATAGTAGGCCATATAATTTGTATAAGCATTATTATCAATAAACTCCGTATATTCATCTGGACCAATGACATTTTTGATAGAAAGAGTCCCTTCTTCTTCTGTAGCTCTACTTATCCAAAATTTACTGGTTTCTTCTAACAATGTTATTCCTTCATTTTTCATAAACTCTTTATCTCTTGTTGTTTCATAATATTGAATAACTGCAAAGGCAATATCTGCTACTATGTGATGTTCTGCCATTGCAGAAGCTACTTTTTGTCTTTTACCAGTTTTAATATTAATAGCTGCATACGTTGGAGTCTCTTCTTCTCCAGTTAAGGCACTTTCCCAAGGAAATTGCGCTCCTTCATATCCATTTGCCTTTGCTTTTTTCATCGCCTGCGGAATTCTATCATATCTATATTGTAGTAATTGCTTAGCAATAGTTGGATTTGTATATAGATAAAATGGCAAGATAAAAATTTCCGTATCCCAAAAAACATGTCCTTTATAACCTTCACCGGTTAGACCTTTAGCAGCTACACTAAATTTATTGTTGTGTTTCGGTGTCATTATATCAATATGATAGATAGCAAAATCGATAGCTAATTGATCCATCTCTTGTTCAGATGCTATTACTACTCGATTTTTATCCCAAAACTGTTTCCAATGTTTAGTGGATTGTTTGGCTATCTGCTCATATCCAACATGGGATACTTCTCTAATTTTTTTTAGCCCTATCTCCTCTAATGAGGAATCTTCCGCTAGATCATTATCTAAACTTGTATAAATCACCCCATACTTTTCCATCGTGTAGGTTTCATTTTGTTTCAATGAAACCGACGATGTAGCTAAAAGTTGTCGATTTTTAGATATAAAGTCGATATTATCAACTTTTGAATGTTTACAGGCAGAAAATAATGCGATTGAATGTTCAGCTTTTGAAGTCTCATAAAGTCCATGTAAATATAACTCATCATAAACCCTTAGCGATTTCTCTATTAAATGTTGTCGGCCAAAATTTGTTTGTTGACCATCAATTCCAGTTACTATTTTCATATTTACATCTCTATTTAAACATTGAACAGTTACTTTAGAAGCAAATACATGTAGGTCATGTTTAGCTACTAATCTCTGAAAATGAAGTGCCAGTTTCACACCAGCCTCATTTTCCCAAACAATATTCCTTGTCAGCTCACCACTTACCAAATGAAGTTGCCTGCTGTAGGAATGTATTTCGCCTTTCATTAATGAGAAAGCTTCACCATTTATTTCAATTTTCATTCCTATTAAATCTGGCAGGTTAACTATCTCATCCGGCTCACCTTCAAACATCTTGTTGTAAATACCTGCTACATATGTTCCTCTTTTTTGTTCAGGATACGCTTCCTCATGTACTCCACGAATACCCATATATCCATTTCCTAATGTCATGAGAGTACCGTATTTGTTTAATTTCTTCAGATCAAAATGATCATCTAGTAATACTTGTTGCTTCTTCATAAATACACACTCTCTCCTGTTTCTGCAGCTTGATATAATGCTTCAATGAGCGTTTGAATGAAATATCCTTGTTCCCCATTTGCTATTAATGGGGAATGATACCCTTGACAATGATCAATGAAAGTCTCAATACTTTTAGTTGCTGTATCCCTTTCATTCGTCACTTCTCTATCATATAGAGAAATTAATTTTCCCTTTTCATCTGTATAAATTTCCAATGGGTAAAGAGAAGCTCCTGATTTACTACCAGAAAATTCTATATTTAATACTTTTTCCGGTTTTATATGGAGAGCAAAAGATGTTTCCACCTGTATTAACCCTCCATTTTCTAACTCAATAAAACCAAAAAGTGAGTCTTCCACTTCATATTTTTGAGGATCCCATTTTCCAAACGTTCCTTCTGACTTATACGGCCCTATCTTTCGATACATTTTAGCAGTTACCTTAGCTACTTTTGGAAAACCTAATATATATAAAGCACTATCTAACATATGGATACCGATATCGATTAAAGGCCCTCCACCTTGAATGTCTTTATTGGTAAAATTACCCCATCCAGGTACACCTGATCTTCTTAAAGCAGAAACTTTGGTATGATAAACCTCCCCCAATGTTCCACCATTATAATTCTGGCGTACTATAGAAACTTCCTTTGAGAAACGATGCTGAAAGTTATATGCCAATATTCTATTATGTTTCTTAGCAATTTCAGCCATCATTTTCGCCTCTGCTGAAGAAATGCTAGGTGGTTTTTCACACAGCACATGACAGCCAGCTTCAAGTGCTTTTTTTACATATTGAAAGTGATATTTGTTCGGTGTACAAACACTAACAATATCCGGCTGCTCCTTACTTAACATTTCTGTTACATCCGTATAGATGCCTGAAATATTGTGTCGCCTAGCAAAGGCTTGTGCACTTGCCTTTCGATGACCCATTACAGCAATTAAGTCGATGTCTTCTCTGTTTTGATAAATTGGTATGTGCGTAGTTTCTGCTACTTGTCCGCCACCAATAATTGCCACTTTCCATTTATCCACCTGTATGCACCTCTTAAATATCTAGAATTCCCTTTAGATAAGCTATAGCTTTTTGATACGCTTTTTCAGGTTGTTCCCCTCTAATTCTACATTCAATGGTTAAATACCCATCATAATCATCCGCTTTTAACTGCTCAAAACACTTTTTGAAGTCAATCGAACCGCTACCAGGCTGAAAACGATGATTGTCAGCTAAGTGAATATGTTGTAGTAAATTTCTATTCTCATGTAACGATAGCAACATATTATCTTCTTCAATATTCATATGATAGAAATCACCGATAATCTTAGTGTTTGTGAGGTTATTTTTCTCAATATATTCTCTTGCTTCTGCTACCGTATTAATCATATGATCTTGATACCTGTTTAACGGTTCTAGAAAAATAGTCGTATTTGTTTCATCAGCCACTTTGTCTAAATATTGCAAGGAATCACTGACTGCCTTCCAATCATCCTGTTTACTTCTCGGTGCTTCCATCGGGGGCAAACGGTACGTAAACATCCCCCATGCAGCAGGGACAATAATTCCTGCCCCCCCAACTTCTTGTAAGGCATGTAGAATATTGGAGATTTCTTTTAAACCGTTCTTTCTTTTTTCTTCTGAAAAGTCCCCAATCCATCCATTATATCCACCGCAAGCTGTACTTACTTCAAGCTGGGTCTCCTTCATAGCTACTTTAATTTCGTCAAGGTTTTCTACTAACACTTTTCCATCTACTTCAAATCCATCAAGACCTAATTCTTTTATATAGTGAAATTTTTCCAAAATGTTTCTCGGAAAAAAGCTTTGATCCTGCGTTCCCAGTTTCATGCTATACACCCTTTCCTGTTTTGAATTACTTTACAGAATGCTTCACACCTAATTTGATACTTAAGTTTGGTGATTGATCGACATATTTCATATAAGCTTCCGCACTTTCTTCAAAATGAACAATTGGGTCTATTATTTTTTCACAATTTAAATAGCCATTCATCAATAATTGCCAACATGTTTTCTCGATCCTTTTACGATCCCATCTTGGATAATCAGGGTTAGGTTCACTTGCCGCTCTAGAGAAAACGATATTTGCATTATTAAAATGTGCTTCTCGCCCAAAATTCAGACCTTCTGGAAAAGGCTTAGCGAAAGCGATGTAAGAAATCGTTCCACCATAACCAATTGCTCTTAAAGCATCCTGTAAGGCACTACCAATTCCGCTTGTTTCTATATACACATCAGCACCTATTTTATTAGTATGCTTTTTAATTTCATATCCTATATCACAGCTTGTTGGATCTAAGCAAAGGTCAGCACCATGCTCCTTAGCAATTTCCCGACGTCGTTCGATCGGATCTACCGCTACTACGAAACTAGCACCAGCCTTCTTCACTAATTGAATGGCAATTTGTCCTATGGCACCTAGTCCAGAAACCACCACATAATCCCCTGCACGTACATTCCCATCTCTTACAGCACCTAAAGCAAACTGTGCTGGATCATAACATACTGCATTTTGCCATTTTGCATCTTTAGGCATTTTCAACAGACGATGGTTATCTACGGCATTTACTATAACTGTTTCAGAGATTGGACCATAAGTGCAAACTCGCTCACCAATCGCATAACCTTCTACTTTGTTGCCTACTTCTATAATCTCACCCACGACCATGTTACCTAGTTGAAATTCTCCGAAGACAATCCCTTTTTGGGATTGGTCTTGACGAGGCATAAACATCCGCCATTCTTCTGAGAACTCCTCCTCCATAAATGGAGTTAACCCACGAAAATCAACAACCTCTGTCCCATGTTTAGGTGCTGAGAATTCTACTTTTATCTTTACCTCATTTTCTTCAATTGTTCTCTCTGATAGTGTTACTAACTCTGCTACTCTAGGCTTTGTTGCTACTAATGTTTTCATAATGGACATCCTTTCTTGTTTTTAACCTTTTACCCCACCATCTGTAACATTCCCTTTTATTAAACTTTCAGAAATTGCATACAAGATAACTACTGGTAAGGCTGTTACAATGGAAGCGGCCATCATTCGACCCCATATATAATCCGGTGTACTGAATAATGAATTAAGACCTACTGGTAATGTGAAATTATCATCACTAGAGAAAAAGATAGACGCGAATAAGAAGTCATTCCATGCCACCATGAAACAATAAACAAATACCGAGATAATACCAGATAATGATAGTGGTATTATGATATAGAAAATTACCTTCACTCTATTTAAGCCGTCAATTTTAGCCGCCTCTTCTAGATCTTTCGGAATTGTTTCAAAGTAACTATTTAACATCAAAATCGCAGTAGGTAATGTCTGCACAATCATCACGATAATCAACGAAGTTCTTGTGTCATATAATCCTAGTCCTGAAATGATTTTAAATAAAGGAACAACTAATAGAATTCCCGAGAACATATAAACGGTGTAAAAACTTGCATTAATCGTTAGCCGCCCTCTAAAATTCAAACGTGATAAGGCATATGCGCCAAATATAGCAATACACACAGAAATAAGTGATGCCGTTATAGAAACAACAAAACTATTTTCTAAGTACGTTAAGTACGGAAATATATTGGGATTAAAAATATCTATAAAGTGTTCGAAAGTCCATTCTTGAGGTAAAAATGTTGGATTCCTCGAAATAGCTTCCTGTGGGCTTTTAAAAGATGTCATCAACATAATAAAAAATGGAAACAAACAAATTAGTAGTATTAAAAGCATCCCAAAGTAGAAAAACAATTTCTTCGCTATTTTTGTACTTTTCGTGTTAACGGTTGCCATTTAAGTTCACCCTCTTTCTAACAAAAATAATAAGTGTACAAATGATAAGGAAGAGGAGCACAGAAATTGCTGATGCTTTCCCTAAATCATTGAATGCAAATGCTGTTTCATATAAATAAATACCTAATACATTTACTTTATTCGTCAATAAATAAACGTCTTCGAACATATAAAACATCCAGATTGTACGAAGTGTTACAACTGTTAATAGCACAGGCATAATCGCTGGCAGTGTTACAGCTTTAAATTTTTCCCATAAATTTGCCCCATCTATATCAGCTGCCTCATATAATGTAGGTGAAATGGTTTGCAGAATTGCTAAAAAAGAAATAAAGGCATACGGGAAATATCTCCAGATTGCGAATAACACTACTAAAACAAAACTACTTGTTGGATTATCAAACCAAAGCGGAGCTTGATCAAACAAATGGAAAATATCTCTTCCAATGTAGTTAATAATTCCATAACCATTATTAAACATATATTTCCAAGCAAAAATTAATGAAATGGATGGTGTTACATAAGACAAAATGATAAGAGATCGGGCAATTTTACGAAATTTGAATGGTCTATTAAATAAAATCGCTACGTATAGACCTACAATCGTACTACCAGCTACTACTAAAATGGTATATAACAAAGTGATTCCCAATGATTTGTAAAATTCAATATCAGTTAAAGTGTCTATATAGTTTTCTAATCCTATAAATTCCGCACCCAATCTAGGATTAACAGGTTGATCAAAAAAACTATAGTAGATGTTCGATAACATTGGATAACCAATAAGCATTAGTATTAAAAATATACTAGGGAATAATAATATTAATGCTAGTTTTCCATCTGAGGCTTCTCTTTTGATTTTAAACATTATCCTTCCCACCTTCTAAAAATCCCTATATAAAGCTGTATTTATATAAAGGCTACAAGGTAGCACAGTTGCTATCTCGTAGCCTCTACAAGTTATTCTAGTACACCCTGTATGCTTTCCTCTGCAGCTTCTAACTCTTCTTTTATATCCATTTGTCCTACAGTAATACGGTTAATCATTGTAGGTATTGCTCCTGAACTTGTGATATCTCCCATTTTTACGAAGTTTTTATCATCTACTAATCCAAACACTTGAATATCATCAAATGACTCCGCAATTTCTGTAGATAAATCTCCAAATGATTGGACAACTTCATTTGATTGGTAATTTTCATTTTCCACTACACCTCTGTGTACTGGTTGTGCACCACCCGGTGCCATTAAAATCCATTCTGTCGTATTTTCCGGTTGTGACATAAATTCAACAAAAGTTTGTGCAGCTTCTTTTTCCGCATCATCTAATGCAGATGTAATGGTGAAGGAAGTAGTTGTCCCAAATACTGCCTCTGTTTCTTCTGTTGGAATAGCATAACCTATATTACTAGGATCCCCATCATTGAAGATACCTGGTAAAATATAAGTGGAATAAACAGCCATTGGAGCAGTACCATTCATAAATGCATCTCTAACTTCTGTCGTGTCATTAGAACCAGGCATAGTGTATTTTGATAATTCTTGATAAAAAGCTAAAGCTTCTTCCATCTCTGGCGTATTGATGGTTAAGTTACCTTCTGCATCTAGAATATTTGCATTATTAGATAACGCAAATTGAGAAAAAGATTGTTCTGAATAGTTACTTTCCACTGTTGGTAATGCAATTCCATACTGTTGATTTGATTCATCCGTAAAGGCTTTTGCTATTTCAAGAAGTTCTTCCCAGCTTGTTGGTTCCTCAAAACCTTCTGACTCTAACATTTCTTTGTTATACCAGATACCTTGTACCCAACCACTAATTGGTACACCTCTATAACTTGTTCCATCTTCTGAACGCATCAATTTAAGCGCGCCTTCATAGTAATTGTCTTCCCCAACATTTTCAATAATTGACTGTACCGCATTTCTATCAATTAACTCATCTTTATCCATTACTTTCGCATAATCTTGACCAACCTCTACTACCTCAGGGAGTTCACCTGATTGTGCTAGAGTTATAATTCTAGTATTTAAGTTACTTTCTTCCGTAACAACTTGATCTACTGTAATATGTGGGTACTCCGCTTCAAACTTTTCAATCAATCCATCAATTACAGTTAATCTTTCTTGTTCCACTGATGTGTGCATGAATTCTATTGTCACTTCCTCCGGAGTATCTTCCCCACCTTCCGTTTGTGACTCATCATTTGAACAAGCAATTAACATAAAGGCTATCAACAAAAAAGACATAAACATCATAAATTTTGATTTCATTTTATTAACCCTCCTAATTGTATAAAAACTTTAAATTATACCTTTCTTTATATGTAACAGTTATCAACCCCTCTATCTTTTGTTCAATACCTGATACAGTAAATGAAAACCCTTAAAAGGGACCGGTCCCAAAATTAACCGAAAAGAATGGGAGCGGTACCAATTGGTTATAGCATAATACAATCTTCCTAGTTGTGTCAAGAATATATTTAAATTAAAACTTGTAAAAAACTTCCTTTGCAAGCCATAAACATTGACGTATAAGCATATTTCATTCTAAAGTAATCCTAATAACAAAAGGGTTATCCCTTTATCAATTCCGTTCTCACAAAATTCTTCTAAGTTGAGAGGTGACATTTTATCAAGATTATATTACACTATATTTGGTACCGTTCCCAAAAAAGGAGGTAAATAAATGAAACCAACAATATATGATATAGCAAAAGCAGCAAATGTATCTAAATCTACTGTTTCTCGTGTGCTTAATAATAATCCCAATATTTCTGAAAAAAGTAAACAGAGAGTATTGAAAGCAATTGAAGAGTTAAATTATCAACCAAGTAAAATTGCAAGAGGTTTATCCTCTGGATTTGATGCTATTTTAGTCGTATCGAGAACTACAACTACGACGAAGAACAATCCTTTTTTTTCTGAAATTTTACATGTGATTGCTATGCATGCTGAAAAAGAAAATTATGATGTCATTTTACAAACATCACAAAACAATGTAGAAGAAATTCAAAAAACAGTTGCAAAAACTTCATCAAAAATTGTAAAAGGAATTATCATGTTAAGTTCTCCCACTGATGAAAGTTATTTTAATGAAATTAATGACCTAAATATACCTACTGTAGTAATTGGTAAAGTAGATGGAGATTTTGATAATATTTATTCAGTTGATACAGACAGCTTTAAAGATAGTTATAATTTAGTCCAATATATGATTGATCTTGGTCATAAAGATATAGCTTGTTTATACTCCCCACAAGACTATCATGTATCTATTGATAGATTGGAAGGGTATAAACAATGCTTAGAGGATAACCATTTACCTTTAAATGAATCATTAATGATAAATTGTGGCTTTACAATGGATAAAGCGTATACTGCTTCAAAAAAATTATTTCAAGCAGAATCACAACCAACCGCCATTTTTGCTACAGACGACTTAAAATTGTTAAGTTTATATAAAATACTAGATGAGTTAAATATTAAAACTCCTTCTGAACTATTAGTAGGTGGTTATAGCAACACAGAAGTTACATCCTTTTTATTCCCCTCTTTGATACAAATTGAAAATCCTACAGAGGAATTAGGAGAAATCGCAACAAATTTATTATTTACTATTATTGCGGATAAACCGATTGAAGAAAGAAACATCATTATACCAACTAATCAAAAAATACTCGGTTCAAAATATAAAAAATAAAAGGAGAATCTTATGCCTATAAGTTTTTATCAACATGCAAATCTATTCCACTTATATTCTAATGATATGAGTTATATCATTAAAATTTTTAATGGCTATCCTCTCCATTTATATTGGGGAAATAGAATTACAGATTCACCAGAAATAGTGCATTTATTTGATAATTATCGAGATGAAACTTTAAGATCTTTACTCCAAGAATATCCACAATATGGGACAAGTGATTTCAGACACCCAGCCTACCAAGTGCAATTACCTGATGGCAGTCGTATCACCGAATTAGTATATGATCACCATGAAATAATTAATGGCAAACCTGGATTGTCAGGTTTACCTTCAACATATGTGGAGGAAAGCGAAGAAGCTACTACACTAATACTGCATTTGAAGGATTATTATAGTGGGCTAACAGTAGCTCTATCCTATTCTATTTATTCTGATTTAAATGTATTAAGTCGTTCCGCTACATTTACAAATAACGGCAAGGAGCATTTGCACTTACTACGTGCATTAAGCGCGAGTGTTGACTTTGCTGATAATGACTATGATCTTATTTATTTATACGGTGCATCGCGAAGAGAACGGCAAATAGAAAGAAGAACACTAGGTCATGGTATATCTACTATTGAAAGTCGAAGAGGTGCAAGTGGTCATCATTTTAATCCATTTCTTGCATTAGTAAAACCGGAAACCACGGAAGACTATGGGGATACATATGGATTTAGTTTTATATATAGTGGTAATTTTAAAATGGAAGCGGAAGTCGATCAATTTCATTCAACTAGAGTGTCAGTTGGAATTAATCCTTTCGATTTTTCTTGGAATCTTACACCAAAGGAAACCTTTCAAACACCAGAAGTTGTGATGGTTTACTCTAATAATGGTCTAGGAGACATGTCTAGAACTTATCATCAACTTTTTAGAGAGCGTTTATGTAGAGGGACCTACAAAACTGCTTCACGACCTATATTGATTAATAATTGGGAAGCCACTTATTTTGATTTTGATGAAGACAAAATATTAGCAATTGCTGATTCTGCCACAGAATTAGGAATTGAATTATTAGTACTTGATGATGGTTGGTTTGGTAAAAGAAATGATGATACATCATCTTTAGGCGACTGGTTTGTGAATAAGCAAAAACTTCCGAATGGGTTACAATCGTTAGCTGAAAAAATTAATGCGAAAAACTTAAAATTCGGATTATGGGTTGAACCCGAAATGATATCTCCAGACAGTGATTTGTATAGAAAACATCCTGATTGGTGCATTCATGTAGATGGAAGGAAAAGAACAGAATATAGAAATCAACTTGTGCTAGATCTTTCACGTCAAGATGTACGAGATTATTTATATGAGACATTGTATAATCTATTTTCTAGTCTCCCTATCTCCTATGTAAAATGGGACATGAATCGAAACATGACAGAAATCGGTTCTAAAAAGCTAAAAGGACATCAACAAAAAGAACTAGTACACAGATACATATTAGGGCTATACGAGTTACTTGAAAAATTAACGAATGCCTTTCCAAAAATATTGTTTGAAGGTTGTGCTGGAGGTGGTGGCAGGTTTGATCCAGGAATTCTTTATTATATGCCGCAGATTTGGACGAGTGATAATACAGACGCTGTAGAACGACAAAAGATACAATATGGCACTAGTCTTGTATATCCATTTAGTACCATGGGATCTCATGTGTCAGATATCCCAAATCATCAAGTAGGAAGAATAACGTCACTTGAAACCCGTGGTGATGTTGCTCTTTCTGGTAATTTTGGTTATGAACTTGATTTAACAAGTTTTACATCAGGTGATAAGGAAATTGCTAAAAATCAAATCGAATATTATAAATCAGTTCGAACACTTATTCATAATGGCAATCTCTATCGCCTTATTAGTCCATTCGAAGAAAATGAAGCGTCTTGGATGTTTGTTTCCCCAGATAAAAAAGAAGCAATCGTATTCTACTTCAAAACGTTATCGGAAGCAAATAAATATCCGAAAAAATTAAAGTTAAAAGGGCTACATTCTAATTACAAGTACAAAATAGTTAGTAGTAATACTTTTTATTATGGTAACCAACTTATGAATGTTGGAATAAGTATTTCAGAGGAAAAATCTGATTTCATCAGTCAAAAATTCAGATTAATTACGGTAGAGTAAAAGAATTTCACAAAAGAGAGAGAAAAGTGATGATACTTTTTCTCTCTACATACAAACCCATATGTACAAGCTATGCTTGCGCAATGGGTTTTTACTGCTTTTTTTCTCCCATTTTTTCCAATGCTCTTCAGATTCCCAGCGGATTTGAACGAGAATCTCTTGCTCACCATTTTTGTTAATATACCGGAGTTAATGCATCTTTATCCGCTAACACGGACAATATATTTTTCACAGATAATTTCGCCATATCATTTCTTGTTTCTATCGTTGCATTCCCGATATGTGGTGTCATAACAATGTTTTGTAACTTTTTTAATTCCTCTGTAATTTTTGGTTCATATTCAAATACATCTATAGCAGCTCCACCAATCATTTTAGATTGTAAAGCTTTTACTAGATCTACTTCTTTTACTACTGACCCCCTTGATAAGTTAAGAAAAAATGCATCTTCTTTCATAATAGCAAACTCTTCTTCGCTAAATAGGTGATGTGTTTCCTTATTATAAGCAGTATGAACCGAAATGACATCACATGTTTGAAGCAAATCATTAAATTCTAAATAAGTTGCCAAAAAAGTCTTTTCCACCGTAAAAGACTTTTTTGATCTTCCTGTATAATAAATTTCCATTCCAAATGCCTTTGCTCTTCTTGCAACTGCTTGTCCTATTTTACCGAAACCCACAATACCTAGCTTTTTATTTGTCAATTCTTTTCCAAGGAAAAACAAAGGTGCCCAACCGTTAAACTGTTTTGTTCGACAGAACTGATCCCCTTCGGGAATACGCCTTGCGACGGATAACAACAAGCCCATTGTCAGTTCTGCAGTAGCTTCAGTTGATACTTTTGGTGTATTTGTCACTGGAATATTTCTTTGCTTTGCTGCTTCTAGATCAATGTTATCATAGCCAGCACCAAAGTTCGCAATTATCTTTAAATTTGTAGCTGCGTCTATCACCTTTTTCGTCACTTTCGTTGAGAGAGGACAGAGTAAAGCATCCGCTTCTTCTATGCCTTCCATTAATTCCTCTTCTGTAATCACACCCTCTTGTTCATACACCTTTACTTGATGGCTAGATAATAATTGATATCCGATTTGAGGAATTTTACCAGAAATAAATACTTTAGCCATGTTCTCACATCCTATTATTTCTTTTAAAAATGAGTTCATATCATTCAATGTGCTGTTTTTACCTTTCGAATATATAGTAATGCGTATTTTAATTTGATTTAGTTGGTTCTTGCTGATGTAACCAAAAATCAGAATTATTATTTATCCAGTTCATATAATCATGAAATGCTTCCTTCATTCCGTATCGTGGATTATATCCGACATCTTTTTGTAATCTGGCTATGGAAAGCATACTTGCGTCTTCAGGTACAAAGAAATCAATATTAAAATCATCCAGTTCGTCTCCAATTTTATATTGGAATGATGGCAATTCTTGCATTAGCAGCTCACACCATTGCGCTATTGTCCATTGTTGTCCCGAGCCAATATTATAAATAGGATGGACCGTATTATCTTTTTGGATAATGTCTAACATCGCATTAGCAACATCTTTACTATAAACCCAATCCCTTAATCCTGGTCTTGATAAGTTTACCCTTTTATTTAATAAAGCAAGTCTAGTTGCTTGAAATGGACCAGATAAAGTATGTCTTATTCCAGTGTACCTTTCCCAAGGGCCGAATACTTGCCCAAGCCTAGTAACAATGACATTTATATCATGTAATTCTTTATACCTTAGTACCGTTCGTTCTGCTGCAAACTTTGTAATTTCATAAAGTGATCGAGGCATAGGTATTGATTGACTTTCATTCAGGATTTTATCCTCGAAAGCAGTATCACCATATACGGATACTGAACTAATGTATAAAAACTTTTCTACGTCATGCTTCCTTGCTGCTTCTAGTACTTCCATAGTTCCCATGTAGTTAACATTAGCAATGTATTTACTATGGATTTGTTCTCGTTCAAAATCCGGAGTTATTACTGCTCCATGAATGACCATATTAATATCATACTGTTTCATTACACGATCCAATAAATCTGAATCTAAAACATCACCCTCTATATAAGTATACGTACCTGCGCACTCTTCCAAAATTGAGTTTGCTTCACTGGGTATAGGAAACGTCGCGTAATTAATAACATCCAACTTTGCATTTAATAATCTTTCTATTATATTAATACCAACAAATCCCGATCCACCTGTAATCAATATCGTCATAACGACCTCCTATTAATTTATATTAACTTGATATAGATAGTACCTCTTGATTAAGCCTAGTAGAGACACTAATAGCAGTATGATAAAGCAGCTCCGTGCCTTTCGCTAAATCTTCATACGTTGCATACTCTGCTGGATTATGGCTGACACCATCTTTGCAACGAACAAATATCATCCCGATATCACAAATCTCAGACATAACTACAGCATCATGAAATGGTCCACTGATCATCTTCGGACAGCTTAAACCGTTTTTTTTGCTTTCCTCTACCATGACTGTTTGAATCCAATCAGCACAATTTACTGGATTTAGATTTGTATCCTGTTGAATATGAAAGGTAAGATCGAACTCCTCTGATACCGATTTAATCATTGCACGAATTTCTTCTTCGCTGTCATTTCGTCTCTCTAATTCGATATCGCGTAAATCTATCGTAAATTCTACCTTTTCTGGAATGATGTTAGGTGAATCTGGGAAAACATGTATACTTCCT
Source organism: Gracilibacillus sp. HCP3S3_G5_2 (assembly GCF_052063305.1). Lineage (NCBI taxonomy): Bacteria > Bacillati > Bacillota > Bacilli > Caryophanales > Bacillaceae > Gracilibacillus > Gracilibacillus sp. HCP3S3_G5_2. Next base: position 207,961 of record NZ_JBQHXU010000006.1, read on the forward strand.
ACTGTTGCAACTGTCGGTGTAGCTGGATCTTTTCGTGCAATACGATTGATTTCTCCTATCATTTTCGAAGCTCCTAATAGGGCGTCCTGTCTTAAATTCATCGGAACAGAACCTGCATGGCCTGCAAATCCTTCCAATGTAACAGTAAGCCATAAGGGACCTGCTATAGCTGTTACAATACCTACAGGCTTGTCTTGTACTTCCAACGCCGGTCCTTGTTCGATATGCAACTCTAAAAAAGCTCCAATTGCATCTTTAGGATAGGCTGCTTCCTGTAATTTATCAGGGTCACACCCAAAATCTATTAATGCTTGTTTTCTCGTAATCCCATCTTTATCTTTTCGTTCTAATTCATCAGGCTCCAATTGACCTATGATAGCCCGAGAGCCAAATACCCCTTTTTTAAACCGCCAACTCTCTTCATCACAAAATGAAACAACTTCGATTGATGTATCAGGAATGACGCCTTTTTCTTTCATTGACATCGCTACCTCCACTCCTGCTAGCACTCCAGATGTTCCATCAAAACGCCCACCATAGGGCTGAGAATCAAGATGCGAGCCAATCATCAATATCGGTGCATCAGGATTTTTTCCTTCTAATCGTCCAATAAGATTCCCGGCATTATCAATTCTCACTGTCATACCTGCTTCTCTCATCCATTCTGAAACTTTATTAAAGGTTTCTTTCTCTATTTTTGATAGAGTTGGTCGACACAGACCTGTTTCACCAAATTTGCCATATTCAGAAATAATTTCAAAGTGTTTTTGTAATCTCTTTTGATTGATTATCATATTCATTACCTCCTTGTGTATTAGAATTAACTGCCTCATATGCTGCTCCATAAGGTTTAGCTTCTATAAATTGTCCTTGTTGAAGGTTGCCAATATACACCCCATCTTCTACAATCTGACGGCCACGTAAGAAAACATGGCGAGGAGAGCCATTAACAGTAAATCCTTCATAAAAGTTATAATCACTTGCTTGCAAATGTGTTTCAGCAGAGATAACCTTCTGAACTATTGGATCGAATAAAACGATATCTGCATCACTTCCGACTGCAATCGTTCCCTTACGAGGAAATAACCCCATAAACTTTGCTGGATTACTGGAAGTTAATTCTACTAATTGTTCTATTTTAATTTTCCCTGCTTGCACACCATAGGTATATAATAATTGAATCCAGTTTTCGATTCCGTTTCCTCCATTTGGAATTTTGGAGAAATCATTTACCCCTATATGTTTTTGTTCCTTAAAAGTAAAAGAACAGTGATCTGTACCAATTGTCTGCAATGTTCCATCATTAATAGCGGTCCATAATTTTTTCTGATGAACTTTCTCTCTTAAAGGTGGTGAGCAGACATATTTAGCCCCTTCAAAATGAGGTAATTGCAGGTAAGTCTCATCTAAAAATAGATACTGAGGGCACGTTTCACCGTAAACCGCCTGCCCTTTCATGCGGGCCCTACGAATCTCTTCTGCTGGTTCTTCCCCAGATACGTGGACAATGAATATAGGAGCATCTGTTATATTAGCTATAGCAATTGCCCGACGTGTCGCTTCCGCTTCTATCTCAATCGGGCGCGTTATTGCATGATAATATGGCTCTGTGTTCCCCTGCTGAACATATTCCTCCTGTAATAATGAAATAACATCCCCATTTTCCGCATGGACCATTACTAATCCACCGACTTCTTTCGATTTTTTCAACACTTGATATAGTGTTGCATCATCTACCATTTTGTCGTCCTTATATGCCATAAATACTTTAAATGTTGTTACACCTTGCTCTACAGCGCTTGGAATTTCAGTAATTATCTCTTCATTTAAGTCGGTAATGGCAATATGCAGGCTATAATCAATTGCTGTTTGATTATTAGCTTTTTGTTTCCATTTCTTAATAGCCTCAGCTAATGTCTTTCCTTTCTCTTGAATGGCGAAATCTACAATGGTAGTCGTTCCTCCTACTGCTGCTGCAACAGTTTCTGTTTCCCAAGGCATTGTAGTCGCACCAGGATTAGGCATTGACATATGGGTATGTTCATCAACAGCACCAGGAAGAACATACAAGCCTTTTGCATCAAATATTTCAGCTTCCTTTATATCTAATGATTCACCTATTGCACTAATTTTTTCCCCTTCGATTAGAATATCTGCATGATAGGTTTGTTCAGGTGTAACAATTGAGCCATTCTTAATAATTTTTTTCATAATTTAATCTCCCATCTTTTATCATATCTTTATTCCTGTAATTCATCAGCGGTAATTAACTCAGGGAAAACTTCCCGCAATAAACTGAAGTCATGATAAGATTCAACCTCCGGTTTTGATTGAATATTACCCACTCTCATAAAGTAATCCATAATCCCCTCACTATTACTTTCATTCCAATACGTATTGTCAACTTCCATCGAATAAACATTTCGATCCATAATCTCCGTTAATTCACTTTCACTTAAGCGTAATATCGGTGATAGAGTTTCTATCGCTTCTTCTCTATTTTCATTAATGTAATCCGTTCCTTTTTTCAACGCTCGAATAAGTGCCTTAATTGTATTAGGGTTTTCCTCTAGAAAATCATCTGTAGCCATTAAAGTGGAATGGACACTTAACCAATCTACATCCCCTTGTTTCTCTGGCAGGTTACTCTGTCTACCACTTAGAATAAAATCACCACCAGCTTGTGTTCCTTTTGTGATGAATGGCTCCCAAGCTGCTAGGGCATCAAGATCTCCTCTTTGCAAAGCTGCAAGCCCATCACTTGGTCCAATATTAACGAAATTGATACTATCAACATCGACCCCCAGTTCTTCTCCCATGTTTTCAATCGCATATTGAACTTCCGCACCATTTGGCATACCAATTGTTAACCCTTCTAGATCTTTCGCACTTTCTAGTTCTAACCCTTCGGCACCTACCATAGCCTGTGTACCTGCCATTTGATCTAAAACTGCTACTACATTAATGGGTACATTCGACGATTTAATTGTAATTGCTAAGAAGTTTGACATAAGGCTAATAGGCGCACTTCCTCCAGCTATCATGGACCCCATTTCCGGACCGTTTTCAATAAGGTGATTGGTTACATCAATACCCTCTTCTTCAAAATAACCTAATTCATCCGCGATTATTTGAGCTGCTGAAATTTGTGGATCTCGTACCCCCATCAATGTTAGTTCTGTCATTTCTAATTCCTCATTTGGTGACTCAGCTTGCGACGGAGTAGCGGAGTTACTACAAGCAGTTAACAGAATGGACAACAAGGCTAAAAATAAAAATTTCCATTTCGCAACTTTTATTTTCTTCATAAATATATTCCCCCATATAATTATTTTCAGAATTTTCAGTCTTTTATAGACGCAAAAAAATTAGCTTGTTTCTACTGCGCCACTTGCACCACCCTTACGCCAAAATAAAATTTTCCCCTTGATTTTCTTAATTAAATAAGCAAATATACTATATTCCACACCAATTAATATAATTGCTACAAACATATTAGAAATTTTAAAGTAATTTCTTGCATCGACAATTATATAGCCTAATCCTGTTTCTGCTCCCATCATCTCAGAAACTACTAGTGCTGAGAAGGACAAACCTAAACTAACCTCAATACCTACTAAAATATTTGGAATAGCTGAAGGTAAAATAACTCGTGTGAAAATTTGCCTTTGGTTTGCACCTAGACTAAGTGCTGATCTGACTAATGTTGAATTTACAGATTTTAACCCATCTAATGTGTATATAAATACTGGAATGAAGGTAGACCATGCAATTAGTAGAATTTTAGGAAACTCACCTATTCCAAACCATATAATAAATAATGGAAGCAAGGCTAATGCTGGGATAGGACCTACTAAATTAATAATAGGAGCAACCCAATTTTCTATTAACTTATATCTACTCATGATCACTCCCACCACTATAGCTGTGATACAACCTAAGCCAAACCCTACTAAAATTCTAAAGGTACTTGCTACAATACTGCTTGTAATAATACCCGTTTGAGCAAGTGTCCAACCATCTTGAACAATTAATGTTGGAGGTGGCAAAAATAATGGATTTATCCAATTAAAGTCTTGATTTAACCTTCCAAACACTTCCCATGTTATGAAAAATATAATAATGGGTAATGCACTTTGAATCATTTCCTTATAGTTGCTTACATTCTTCGCACTTTGTTCCTTTTTAATTGAGCCAGCATTAACAACAGTTGAACTTTTCATATATCTCCCTCCTTTAATCTCTAATTATCTGCTGTAATTCTTCCTCTCCCATTAGCATTTGTTCGATATCTGTCATTAATTGACTGAAGCGAGGATGATCATACATTCTTGGATGCTCGATTCCAACCCTAAAATCCCCGGCAACCTCACCACCCTTCATCACTACTACTCTATCTCCTAAGTGTATTGCTTCACTAATACTATGCGTAACGAAGATCACCATCGGATGTAGCTTCTGACAGATACGAAGCAGTTCCTTTCGCATAATGTCTCGTGTCAAAATGTCAAGAGCGCCAAAGGGCTCATCCATTAATAAAATATCAGGACCGCTTGCCAACGCCCTTGCAATTCCAACTCGTTGTTTCATTCCACCTGACAGTTCATCAGGGTAATGATTTTCATATTCTTCTAATCCTACTAATTGTAGATATTCTCTGGCCTTTTCAATTGCATTTGATTTTTCTTCTCCCTGAACAGATAAACCAAATGCAATATTATTAATTACGTCATACCAAGGAAATAACGCATGATCTTGAAAAACTACTCCACGAGATTTAGATGGTCCTTGTATTGGCTCTCCATCCACTGTGATTGATCCGGAATCTTGTTTTAAAAAACCAGCTACCAAATTTAGCAGTGTTGATTTACCACATCCACTATGACCTAAAACACAGATTATCTCATGTGGATTTATCTGTAGATTTACATTTTTTAACACTTCTTTCTCACCAAAAGACTTATTAACATTTTCCATGCTTAACTCCATTAGAAAAACCACCTTCCCATTTCAATTAGTAAAAGTCATTATTATGTCTTATTGTCTGACATAATATTTAGCGTAAGTACCCTCACATATGATCCAAAATTTCTCCAATTTTTTGAATATGAGTCCTCATATATTTCACAGCTGCCTGCTCATCCTTATTCCTTATGGCTGAAACAATTTGTTTATGTTCTTTCACAATATTTTCTAGCCTACCAGGATAATCGATCGTTCTTTCTTGTAACTTATTCATGATCTCTTCTAATGATTTGATAATATTTAACATCACCTGATTCTGACTGATACGTGCCAATGTTGTATGAAAAACAATGTCAGCTTCAGCTGCTTGGTCTGGTCTTCCTATCATCCAATCAATCGTCTTCTCTAACTCTTCAAGATCTTCTTTTGTACATCTTTTTATTGCAAATTGAACAACAGCTGTTTCCAGTACTTCTCTCGTTTCTAAAAGGTCATATAGAGCATCTTTTTCTGCTTTAGGAATATAAATATTTGCAATGTCCTGGAAGGTAACTTTTCTTATGGTGGTTCCGCCTTTTTTTCTCCTATTTACATATCCTGTACTTTCAAGGATTTGCATCGCATCTCTTACCGAACTGCGACTTACACCAAACATTTCTGCTAACTTTATCTCTGAGGGAAGTAATTGCCCTGGTTTTAAATCACCGTTAATTAGGCGTTTTCTAATTTGTGCTACAATTGTTTGCGGGATTTTTTCGGCAGTAACTGTTTCAAAATTCATTCGTTCTCCTCATTTCCTTCTTTTAAGTCAGACATATTATTTTGTTATTTATTACTTTACATAGAAAATCAAACTGTTACGAATAACATGTAATAAACTCTTACATTATTTTTTTAAAACTTCTATGTCCATAAATACTGTAAGATTTCATCCATTCGTGAATCTCTTCTATGAAGAATGCAAAAAAGTATTTGATGTAGAAATCCCAATTACCAAGCCACCAGATATCATCACATAAAAACCTTAAAATCATGTTTTGTGACCTAAAAATAGTGGAATCGCTATTATAAATAGCAACCATCTTTTAAGAATGTTTAGTAATCCTCACAAAGAACTTTGCATACATTAAAGTAAGACTTCCATCAGTAGGGATTCTACTGACAACACCTTGATTAACAAAGAAACTTCCATTATCCTGTCAAAGAATATTACATCAGTATTGATAAATAAAGAAATTCACCTTAACATATTAAACAAATCAAATATGGATCGGATGATTATTATGGGAGAGCGTATTTTATTACCACCGAAGGAGCAAGTCTATAAAAAGCCTTATAGACCAATCTCTCAGGTAACAGAACCATAATAGGACGAATCTCTGGAGAGCGCGTACTTCAAGGAAAAGTGTGAACGCTTCGTTTCTGGACGTTCGGAACTAGCAAGCTATTTACCAGTTAACTTTTTCTTACGATCATACGCCACCAAAGGGGAAGCTTAAAAAAGCGAAACTCTCAGGTAACAAGGACAGAGAAGGGTAATTAATCATTACTACCCTTCTCTGTTTTTTTGTGTGCAAAAAAATTTTCAAAGGTGGTACAAAACATGCGTGATAAAACAGTTTTAAAAAAGACGCCGCTCTATGAGTTATACAAAGATTATGGAGCGAAAGTAATTGATTTTGGTGGCTGGGCTTTACCTGTACAATTTTCCAGCATTATCGATGAACATCATGCTGTTCGAACAAAAGCAGGACTTTTTGACGTTTCACATATGGGGGAAATCCTTATTGAAGGTGATGATGCAGAAAGCTTTGTTAATTACCTGATCACGAATGATGTAACGAGATTAGCTGTGAACCAAGCGCTTTATACGGCCATGTGTTATGAGAATGGTGGTACGGTCGATGATTTACTCGTTTATAAATTAGCTGATCAACAATATTTCCTGGTCGTCAATGCAGCAAACATTGAGAAGGATTTCAACTGGATTCAGAAGCATGCAACGAACAATGTGTCAGTTCAAAATATTTCTGATCAGGTTGCACAACTTGCCATCCAAGGCCCAAAAGCGGAACAACTATTACAAAAGTTAACGGCTATCGATCTAAGTAAAATTAGACCTTTTCATTTTGAACAAAGTGTCGAGCTTGCTGGCATCAGTGAGGTGTTAATCTCCAGAACTGGCTATACCGGTGAAGACGGCTTTGAATTATATCTTGCTAATCAGGACGCACCTAAGCTATGGAAGGAGCTGTTAGCAGTTGATCAAGGACTTGTACCATGTGGACTTGGTGCTCGTGACACGCTTCGATTTGAGGCAAGATTAGCTTTATATGGTCAAGAACTGAATGCCACCATAACGCCAATTGAAGCTGGTATTGGATTTACCGTTAAGCTAGATAAGACTAGCGATTTTATTGGCAAATCTTCATTAGCTAACCAAAAGCAAGCTGGATCATCACGAAAGCTAGTCGGTTTAGAAATAACAGGGCGAGGTATTCCACGACATGGATATGAGGTCTTTTCAGCAGATCAGGAAAAAATTGGTTTTATTACATCTGGGACCCATTCACCGTCGTTAAAAAAGCAACTAGGTCTCGCCATTGTCGATCGACAATATGCAAAACCAAGTACTAAACTAAGCGTGAAAATTCGTAATAAATTGATTAATGCAGTTGTTGTTCCGACACCTTTTTACAAGAAAAAATAACTACATTTTTATACGAAAGGAAGAGATCCTATGACCAATCATTTACGATACAGTAGAGAACATGAGTGGGTATTACTGTTAGAAGGAAATCGAGCAAGAATAGGGATTACTAATCATGCTCAACAAGAATTAGGTGATATTGTTTTTGTCGAGAATGCGGAAGTTGGCATGCAAGTAGCTGCCAATGACTCACTAGGGGTGATTGAATCGGTGAAAGCCGCTTCTGAAGTCTACTCTCCCCTATCTGGAACAATAGTCAATATTAATGAAGAACTGGAGGACCAACCTGAATTAATAAACGAAGATCCATATCAAGCAGGATGGATAGCTGAAATCGAATTTTCAGACCATGAAGAACTGGAAAACCTTTTAGATGAAGCTGCCTATCAAGATTTTATTAACAAAGGAGAGAATTAAGATGACTTCCAGTTTCAGATACCTTCCAGATACAAAGCAGGATCAACAGAATATGCTCGAATTATTAAATGTGGAATCTATTGATGACTTGTTTGAGGACATTCCGGAGAGCATCCGCTTAACAGAAGAATTAACAATTCCAAAAGCCTTACCTGAAGCCTCATTAATGAAAAGGATGCGACAGCTTGCAACGCAAAATACGAATACCAATCAGTATTCCTTTTTCCTTGGGGCTGGAACGTATGATCATTATATTCCAAGTGTTGTTCATCATATGATTTCGAGATCCGAATTTTATACAGCCTATACCCCGTATCAACCCGAAATTAGTCAAGGCGAGCTACAGGCAATTTTTGAATTTCAAACAATGATTTGTGAATTGACAGGAATGGATGTCGCTAACTCCTCAATGTATGACGGATTCACTTCTGTGTCAGAAGCAGCAGCACTTGCAGTAGCGACAACGAAGCGCTCGAAAGTGCTCGTATCACAAGCTGTTCACCCTGAAGCACGTGACATATTAACAACAGCTGCAACAGGACCAGCATATCATGTTGAAGAAATTGGACTGGCAGCTGATATCACGGACATCCAAGATATCGAAGTAAAAACCAATGACCAAACGGCAGCCATTATCGTACAATATCCAAACTTCTTTGGTTCAGTCGAAGATCTATCAGAAATAAAGAAAATTGCTCAAGCAAATGGTGCATTATTAATTGTTAGTGCCAATCCTTTAGCATTAGCACTCCTACAAGCACCAGGTAAGCTAGGTGCCGATATCGTTGTCGGAGATATGCAGCCGTTAGGAATTCCGATGTCCTTCGGTGGCCCACATTGCGGTTATTTTACTGTAACAAAAAAATTAATGCGTAAAATTCCTGGAAGGATTGTCGGCCAAACAACGGATGCACAAGGTAATCGTGGCTTCACTTTAACATTACAAGCACGTGAACAACATATCCGTCGTGAAAAGGCAACATCCAATATTTGTTCCAACCAAGCATTAAACGCACTCGCTTCTGCGGTCTTTATGTCAGCACTTGGCAAACACGGTGTTCGCAAAATGGCAAAGCTAAATATCGAAAAAGCAGATTACATGGCAAAAAGCCTTTCAGAAAAAGGATTTATCGTCAAAAATCAAGGGCCATTCTTTAATGAATTTATTGTGGAATTACCCGTCTCGGTTTACGAAGCAAATCGCCAATTACTCAAAGCTGGTATTATCGGAGGGTATGATCTAAGTAAACATTATGACCTGGAAAACCAAATGCTCATCGCAGTAACGGAACAACGAACAAAAGAAGAAATCGATCATTTTGTAACAGAATTGGGGGCATTATCATGACGGCATATAATGAATTGATTTTTGAAATTAGTCAGCCAGGCCGTACTGGTGTCGACCTTCCTGAGAGTGATGTTGACACAATTGATCTAGCTAAGAAATTCCCGTCTCACTTATTACGAGAAACAGAAGCTGCTCTTCCCGAAGTATCCGAGCTTCAACTTGTCCGTCACTATACAGCACTTTCTCATAAAAATTATGGGGTGGATAATGGCTTCTATCCACTTGGATCCTGTACGATGAAATACAACCCAAAAGTAAATGAAGAAGTTGCTCGACTAGAAGGATTCAGCCAGATTCACCCGTACCAACCTGCAGAAACCATGCAAGGCGCACTCCAATTATTATATGAGTTACAGGAGGATTTAGCCGTCATTTCTGGAATGGATGCTGTCACACTTCAACCGTCTGCTGGAGCACAGGGAGAATGGACTGGCTTAATGATCGCGAAAAAATATCATCAGCATAACGGGGAAAATAGAACAAAAGTACTTGTACCAGACTCTGCTCATGGTACCAACCCAGCAAGTGCAACTGTAGCAGGCTTTGATACCGTAACGATTCCATCTAATGAGGAAGGATTAGTCGATTTGGAAGAATTAAAGAAACACGTTGGAGCAGATACAGCCGCTCTGATGTTAACCAATCCTAACACATTAGGACTCTTTGAAAAAGAAATAGTAGAAATCGCCGAAGTGGTTCATGAAGCAGGAGGGCTCCTCTATTATGATGGAGCTAACGCTAATGCGATTTTAGGTAAAACCACACCAGGCAAAATGGGCTTTGATATTGTTCATTTGAACTTACACAAAACATTTACCACTCCACATGGTGGCGGTGGACCTGGTGCAGGACCTGTCGGTGTCACAGAAGAACTTATTCCTTTTTTACCTGTTCCTCGTATCGAGAAGGCTAGTGGAAACTATGTGCTGAAGGATGATGAACCGTTATCGATCGGTAGAGTCAAAGGTTACTATGGAAACTTCGGCATTCTCGTTCGTGCCTATACGTATATTCGAACAATGGGTGCAGAAGGACTAAGGCAAGTTTCTGAATCTGCAGTTCTACATGCCAATTATCTAAAAAAACGGTTAGAGACACACTTTGCATCTCCCTACCCGCAAACCTGTAAGCATGAATTTGTTTTATCTGGTGCAAGACAGAAGAAACTTGGTGTTAGAACACTCGATATTGCCAAGCGTCTACTTGATTTCGGCTATCACCCACCTACAATCTACTTCCCACTAAACGTAGAGGAAGGATTAATGATAGAACCGACTGAAACAGAGACCAAAGAAACATTAGATGCATTTGCCGATGCCATGATCCAAATCGCCAATGAGGTAGAGGAAGCTCCAGAAGTAGTATTAGACGCTCCTCATACAACAGTTATCGGTAGATTAGATGAAACAAAAGCAGCACGAAAACCTGTTTTGCGTTATCTAAAGTGAAGGAGGGCACATATCATGAAGCTTCATCTTACAAAAGCAGCAGAACTGAAATTACATGAAGTCAAATTACAAGATGACCACTTACCTAGAATTGATGCTATCATGAAAGGCGGTTGCGGTTTAGCAATTGATTTTTTATTTATTTTTGACACACCTAGAAAGAACGACAGTATCTATCATACTAGTGGCATTGCGATTCAGGTGGATGCTTTTACGAAACGCTATTTAGCAGACGGCACTGTAACTATAGACTATAAAAACGACTTTCAGGTTATTAGTGATAGTGGGTTCGACTCTAATTGTTAAAGTAAGCATGATTGTTTGATAGATGAAAAATGAGTCTGCAAAGGAAAGTTTGCTTGTTCTTTTGTGATTGAGGCCTTCTCTTATAGACATTTTTTCTCTTTTGGGAGGATTTTGTCCGTCATAGGGCTTCTGATGGACATTTTTTTCTCTTTTGAGATAATTTTGTCCGTCATGGCGCTTCTGATGGACACTTTTTTCTCTTTTGGGAGGATTTTGTCCGTCATAGTGCTTCTGATGGACATTTTTTCTTCTTCGAGCCATTTTTGTCTATTTCATTAGTTATGTAAAAAGCGTAGTACCTACTACGATACTACGCTTTATTCCTTATGATACAACTGGCTTCACTTTACTTTTTCCCTGCTTTTCAATTTCTTTTACCGATTTATCACTAGTATCCACTCGTTTCATAAATAACGCTAATATGAGTGCGACAATATTAATTACTAAGGCTACATAAAAGGAATACTGGATGCCACTAAGCAGAGCTTCTTGAGAAATGGAAGCAACTGATGCATCTGTCAAGGTTGTTGGATCAACACCACTCATTAATTTTTCACCTTCTGATGTTGCGACAGAGTTCATAATTGTTACCATAACAGCTGTACCAATTGAACCAGAAACTTGCTGTGCCGTATTGTTGATCGCTGTACCATGCGGGTTCAGCGATGTTGGCAGCTGGTTCAAACCATTTGTCATGATTGGCATCATTACCATGGACATACCGAACATGCGTAGAGAATAAACAACTACTATATAAGTATAGGTTGAATCTATTTGTACATGTGCTAGTAAATAAGTGGATATTCCAGTAACAGTAAGTCCAACTATCGCCAAAATACGCGGACCGAATTTATCAAACAGTCGTCCGGTAATAGGGGACATCACTCCCATAATTATCGCACCTGGTAACAACATTAAACCTGATTGAAGTGGTGAAATACCTCGAACATCCTGCACATATGCAGGAGTTAAAATCATACCTGAGAACATCGCAATTGCGTTGACAATCGCAATCACGGATGCCAGTGCAAACATTGGATATTTATAAGGGCGTAAATCTAGCAATGGTTCATCCATTTTCAATTGGCGAACAATAAATAGAATTAATGCAGTACCGCCAACAATTAATGTGGTGACTACGACTGAGTCACTCCAGCCTTGTGAGCTCGCATTACTTACTCCGTATAACGCCCCTCCAAAGCCGACACTGGATAGAACAACAGATAAATAATCAAGCTTGACATTTTTATCTTGTTCCATGACATTATCAAACTTCCAAATAGCTAGGACTAAACTGATAATCGCTAACGGTAAAATCATTTCGAAAAGTAATCGCCAGTTGTGGTATTCCACAATATACCCTGATAATGTAGGTCCAATTGCTGGTGCCGCAATCATAACCATACCAAAAACGCCCATCGCCGCCCCACGTTTGTCACGTGGAAAGCTTACTAACATGATGTTCATTAATAGAGGTCCCATTACAGATGAACCTGCTGCTTGAACCATACGTCCAGTCAATAACACAGCAAAATTAGGCGCAAAAGCTGCCAATGCTGTACCTAACGTAAAAATTGCCATAGCTGTTACAAATAGGCTACGGTTTGAAAAACGTGTAATTAAAAATGCTGATGCAGGGATTAAAATTCCACTGACAAGCATATATCCTGTAGCTAACCATTGTACCGTAGAATAATCTTTAATTTCTAAATCAACCATAATAGATGGAAGAGCTACGTTTAACAATGAGTTATTTAAAAATGAAACGAAAGCACCTATAAACAAAATACTAATCATTAAATATGGTGTCTTTTTTAGTTGTGTATTCATGTTTTTCCCTCTTATCTTTACTTAATATATAGAGCACTTGAATATTTTATACCTGTAGTACAATTTTTTCAATGTTTTTGTACTGAAAGTTTAATTTCTTTGTTTTTTCAGATAAGGAAACGTATACTATTTTATATAGAAAGGACTGTAGATTGCGATGAATGAACGTAAAAGAAAAGTGGCAGATATTGCTTTAAAACTGTTTGTCGAAAAAGGGTTTCAGCAGACATCCATTCAAGAAATTATCGATAAAGCTAACATTTCTAAGGGAACATTTTACAATTATTTTGCTTCTAAAAATGATTGTATTGCCGAAATATTAGAAAACATCCGTTATGATGCAAGTCAGCAACGAGCTGCTATGCAAATCGGCAAAGACCCTCAGGATCGTGAAGTGTTAATAGAACAAATTACTATACTAATGAAACTAAATGAGAAACATAATTTACGAGCACTGTTTGAAAATATTTTATCCAGCGATCAAGCAGATTTAAAAAAATTAGTGCTACAACATAGAGTGATTGAAATGGAATGGTTCGCGAACCGACTAGTAGATGTAATGGGAGATGATATTCGAGAGTATGCAACAGAAGCAACTGTTTTGTATTTCGGCATGCTACAATATATGTTATTTACACTCAACCTAACCAACAGTCAATATTCATTACACGAGTTGATTGAAACTATTTTAACTTATGTAGAACGGTTGATTCCAGAAATGAAAAAGAAAGGTAGTACCCTATTAAATAGCTTTGCAATGGACATACTTCAGTCAAATGTCCGTAAAAAGGTGGTCACGAAATCAGACGTAATGGAAATGGCAGATCAATTAAAAGCACACTATCAATTTAATGAAGAACAGCAGGATTTATTTGATGTGATTCTAGAAGAATTAGAACGGGAGCGTATTCGTAAGATCGTTATCCAAAAGCTGTTGAAGCCTTTTCTGCAAGTATTTGAGGAAACACCTATTGCGTCGCAAGTGCAGCTATTTACGAATGCGGTATGGTATTATTTGAAGACGATTTAGAGGTTGGAAGAATCCCAAAAATGATCGTTGTTATCATTTTTGGGATTTAATTAAAATAGCAATCATGTTGCACTCATATAAGCAACCAGGGCAATAAGGGAACCTATTATAGCAACAACGTAGATCATACTTAGAAATTTTAAGTGGGGTCTCTTTTTTTCGTGATAATTTGGATCACTTCTACCTAGCTCCCGATATGTTAGCACAAAAGAAATAATCCCAATAATAAGAATTAATACTATATAAACAATCATTGCTTTATCCTCCTTTATTTCTTACCTTATAGACTTATATCACGAAGTATCGGAGGCTAAACTATAAACTTCTGTATATGGAAGTTTTTTAGATTTGTTAAGTCATGTGTTGTTTTAGACTCTGTGCAAATGATTCTTCATATTCTTCAATAAATCGTTTAATCTCTTTCTTATCAGTTGAATAATATAATGGATCCAAGTAACTATTAGAAGACCCGGAAAAGTCATAAACAAAAATGACCGGGTACGTATAACTTATGGGAATAGGAATTCGGTATTTATCTTTCGCCTGATCATAGCCCATTGGACCCGTCTCGCCAATAGATGGATATTCCCAAAATTCCTCATCTTGGCCATCCTTCAGCCATTTTTCCAATTCCTCTTGTGTATCATTAAAATCTTTATATACGAAAAGTAGCGATAATCTTCCGTCATAAGGAGGTTTAGAGATAGGTTGCTTTTTACGATGATTTTTCGAACGGAAGAGTTTATTTATCCATTTTTTCACCATGCTCACTCCTATTCTTTTTCATCCTTAATCATGTATTCTCCTATTGAGATTTTAACACGAAAATGTAGGAAGAAAATGCTTCATAAATATATGTAGGTAAAAAGGATTAGATAAAAATGTAGAAAAATCACTCATTTTTTGAAAAAAAGGTATAATAATTAGGTAATTTATAGTATAATGTATTTACCAAAATACATTAGAGGGATAAAAGTCTTACGTCTAATGTATTTTTTTGCGTAATAATGATTGACCACTTTGAATGGATGCAATTCTGTTGATGTTAATGAAATTAACATAGATAAAAATAAAATAAGGGGGTAATAGTTGTGAAAAAACTATTATTAATGCTAGTTCTTTTATTAACGATGGTGCTAGCAGCATGCGGTACAGAAGATGGCAATGAGGAAGGAAGTACTGATTCTAGTACTAATGCTGAAGAACAAGCAGATACAAATGAAGAGGATGCTGAAGCTACTGAAGAGGAAGAGGATAGCGAAGAAACAGAAAGTAACGAGACATTAACGGTAGGAGATTCTGCTGAAGTTGATGGAGTTAAATTCACACTAAAATCTGTCTCGACAACAGACGAGCGAAATGAATTTGCAGATGAAGATCCTACGATGGTAGTAAAAATTGAGTATGAAATTGAAAATAACAAGGATGAAGAAATTCCAATCGGTATGGACCTAGAAGTTTACGATAACACAGGTAGTAAGATGGACAGCTATCCACTAGAAAATACAATGGGTAGTTTACAGCCAGGAAAGAACATTCAAGGTGAGGAACACTTTGGGATTGAGGAAGGCCCAATCGAGATTTATTTTGCACCTTTAGTTTCATTTGAAGATGCTGCAATCTTTACTGCTGAAGTAGAATAATTAACAAGGTGTGCTGCCTAAGCACACCTTGTTTTACTTTTTCATAGTACTATTGATGACGTAATGACACCACTCACCAATATATTATAGAGCTCTAAATAAAATTATTCTACAATCATTTCATCCCCATCTTGTTTTCCACTTTACTCTATTACCGCAGATTGAAAATCACTACTATTTTTCATGGTTTAGCTTGTAGTCATACCATTAAAAATCCCCCCAACAAAGTATCAGGAGACAACGTATCAAACACGATAAGTTTTATCTTTTATTTCCCTTTTCAATTTCGCACGTTTCGTTTCGATTGTCTGAATTCGTTTAAAAGTAATAACAGATAAGATCGTTAAAGCGGTATATTCAACTAAATGGGCTTGCTCCAAACTGTTATATATGATATTCATTTTACCTCCCCCCTTTTACACATTCATTAAACATAAAAGACTGATAAATATTGTATGATATTATCCATGCTTGGCTTCATTCCTTTTATACTCAGAGTATAACAAATCATGCCATCTTAGGTACCGAAACTCACAAATTATATAAAATGAACCATTTCATCTGTCATGAAATCATCCAATTCTCCTGATTTTACTACTATAGACAATCATTTATATGCTATACTCTTAGGGATGGAAAATAATATAAGGAAGGTGTGATTGGTTACATGAGTACATATGCGGTCGAAGCAACTGACTTAGTTAAAATCTTTGGTAAGCACCGAGCAGTGGATGGGATTAGCCTAAAAGTACCAAAAGGAATTGTTTATGGATTTCTTGGACCCAATGGTGCAGGCAAGACAACCACTATTCGTATGCTGGCAACCTTATTAAAACCAAATGAAGGTAATGCCAAAGTGATGGGATATGATCTCCGCCAAGAAGCAGATAAAGTCAGGCATTCTATCAGTTTAACCGGGCAATTTGCTTCCGTTGATGAAGAATTATCAGGTAGAGAGAATCTTATTTTCATTGGTAGATTAGTAGGCTATAGTAGAAAACAGGCAAACCAACGTGCAGATGAGTTATTACAAGCCTTTCAATTAGAAGAAGCTGCCAAACGCCAAGTAAAAAAATACTCTGGCGGAATGCGTAGACGTATCGACATTGCTGCAAGTATTGTTACCTCCCCAGAACTACTTTTCCTTGATGAACCGACCACAGGACTAGACCCCAGAAGTAGAAATCAAGTGTGGGATATCGTCAGAGCACTTGTGAAAAATGGCACTACCGTTTTTTTAACTACCCAATATTTAGAAGAAGCAGACCAATTAGCAGATTTAATCGGCGTTATCGACCATGGCAAGCTGATTAAAGAAGGTACGAGTCAGGAATTAAAATCCTCGCTTGGTGCCGGTAGCCTAACCGTACACTTCGATGATATCAATGAATTGGAAAAAGCACAGAGTATCTTTACTTCACAATTCGAACAGAATCCAATTAGGAATGAACAAGATATTTCACTAACTATTATGATTAAAGAGCATAGTAAGGCAGCGAAAGCAATTGGTGAATTAGCCAATGCCAATGTACAAATCAAAGACTTTTCTATGAGTCAACCAAGTTTAGATGAAGTGTTCTTAACACTAACAGGTAATGTACCAAACCAAGAAGGAGACGAGACGGCAAATGAGTAAACTTTCCAACATTGAAGAAGTATTAACAAATCGAACACGGCCAAAAAGTCCGACAGCGCTCGAAGCGTCAGCCACATTTGCTTGGCGTGCCCTATTACGAATTCGTTATGTACCGGAACAGCTTTTTGATGTCACGCTCTTTCCGATTATCTATTTATTAATGTTTACCTATTTGTTTGGTGGGGCGATTTCCGGTTCTACAGGGGAATATTTAAATTTCGTGTTACCTGGGATATTAGTCATGACGGTTTCCATGATTACGATGTATACAGGACTTGATTTGAATAAAGATATCGAAAAAGGTGTATTTGATCGTTTTCGTTCTTTACCGATATGGCAACCTGCTGTATTGGTTGGCGCATTGCTCATAGACACCTTAAGATACTTAATTGCCTCGACTATCATGGTAACACTAGGATATATTTTAGGATTTAGGCCAGAAGCTGGTTTTAGTGGTGTCCTTACCGGTGTAGCTATTCTTCTTTTGTTCTCATTTAGTTTATCCTGGATCTGGACGATGCTCGGAATTATCGTACGCTCAGAAAAAGCATTAATGGCGATCAGCATGATGTTCTTATTCCCGCTTACTTTTTTAAGTAACGTATTTGTTGATCCGGCGACAATGCCCAGCTGGCTTCAAAAGTTTGTCGATATTAACCCAATCACATTTGTAGTGGATGCGGTTCGTACACTTATCCATGGTAGTGGAAATGGTGATGTGATGATCGTCATCTATATCTCCATTGCTTTAGTTGTGGTATTTGGCCCATTAACGATGTACTTTTTTAAAAATAAGTAATTACTACAGATAAAACGATTCATTTTTTTCGCTTTATTTCTATCTGGAAGATAATGAAAGAAGCCTTCAGTTGAAGGCTTCTTATTTTCTCTTTTGACGATATAAATCCACAGATTTATATCCTTCTGATAAAATATCAATCATCTGTGCCTGACGTTTTTCACGTGTCTGTTGTTGTTTCGCGGAAAAGATATAACGCGCCCACTCTCTCTTATAGCCTGGCGTTAAATCTCGATAAAACTTAAGCTCATTAGGATAATCACTTAACATTTTCTCCACATCTTTTACTTTGTCCTCATAATCCGCTACATTCTGACTTGCTGCTTTTGATTTCTTCATTTTCTTTTTTTCACGCTTGAGGCCAACGACAGTGAATACATCATCCATACTCACCATACGTGAAAATTTCAAGTCACTATTTTGTATATATCCATCTTCTCCTACTTGTAGTGAAGGGAAAATTTCATCCCTATGAATGAACGTATCATATCGTTTATTTCCTTTTTTCGGATAGGCAAAAAATAAGTAGCCTTTTTCAAGCAACTGTTCCTCTTTGATTACCCTCTCAGTATAACTGACCATTTCATCCATCGTCTCTACAAAAATGAAAATAGCATCATGATCCCCAGTTAATCCTGTTTGATAGCCATCAAATAAATGAACATCACTCGGTTGATTAAGCACCGTAATATTTTGATATTTAGTAAGATTTAATTTATTAATAATTGGCATGTTGGACTCCTTCAGATTGAGCTCATTTTCTACCTCAAGTCCTATTTAAAAGGCAGAAATAGAAATAAAACCTCTATTTCAAAAAGCATGTAAGCTAAAATAATATCTTTTAGCTAGCTAATTTATTTTAACATAGATTATCACTTTTCTCTTCTGTAGGCTATACTGCAAAAAATATAACAAGTTGTTTTTCGCCTGTTCAAAATCTCTTCCTAAATCAAAAACAATACTGGAAGAGATGGACAACTCAAAACATCTTTAGCATGCGACCATCGAATGTAAATAGACTATTAGATTTAAGAAGCTGCTCTAAAATTTTCCGCATAAATTCTTGCATTTACACTTCTACATCCGAGATGACAAAGCCACCACCGTCTACTGGTTTATTGTTTTTAGCTTTAGCCACTTTTGGTTGCTCAGAATTCTTTTTATATACAAGCTCGTT
This sequence comes from Gracilibacillus sp. HCP3S3_G5_2, assembly GCF_052063305.1. Taxonomy (NCBI): domain Bacteria; kingdom Bacillati; phylum Bacillota; class Bacilli; order Caryophanales; family Bacillaceae; genus Gracilibacillus; species Gracilibacillus sp. HCP3S3_G5_2. The sequence goes on from NZ_JBQHXU010000006.1 coordinate 227,270, forward strand.
CGTTAAAGTAATCAAACCGTTTCCTTCCACTCTTTTATTATGTCCTAATGGGGACGTTGATTTAATAAGTTGAGCATATACTTCTGGTTCTGTTAATGTTCTGTCAAACTCCTGTTCCATTTGTTCAATCAGAATTGCTGCAGCTCCGGAAACATGCGGAGTTGCCATGGATGTTCCCGACATTTTCGCATATTTTCCATTCAAATAAGTGGACAATACATCTACGCCAGGTGCCACTAGATCAATTTCATTATTCGTATTCGTAAATTTAGCCATATTGCCCTCATGATCTACTGCACCTACTTGCACTACTTCTTTATAATAACCGGGGTAAATTCGTTCTGTTGTTCGGGCATCTCCGTCTCCTTCATTTCCAGCAGCACATACAACTAAAATGTCATTAGCTATTGCTTTTCGAATCGCTTGATGAAGCTCTGGTACATCCCATTTTATACCGAAGGACATGGAAATAACTCGAACTTTTTCTCCATTTCTACCACGCCATTTTATAGCGTATTGAATCGCTTGTATAATGCTATTAAATTCTCCAGAGCCTTTGGCATCAAAAGCTTTTAATATTAATAATTTTGCTTCAGGAGCTACTCCGACTACCCCTCGGCCATTGAGCACAGCCGCAATCGTACCAGCCACATGTGTACCATGTCCATTCTGATCTGAAAAATCTCGAGGACTTTTATAATTATCAGTAGTGAAATTTCTCCCATCAATAATTCGGCTTCGTAAATCAGGATGGTTTGGATCACACCCTGTATCAATTACCGCAACGACAACGTCGCTACCTTTATAACCTGCTTCCCACTTTTTGGGTGCTTGGATCATTTCGATACCGGCAGGAACTTCACTCGTGTCGTCAATCTGTTTTTCCATTTTATATGGAATTAAGCGTACCCGTACCATTCTTCTCCCCCTTGCTACATACATTTATTACTAGTAAATTCAGTAAGAAGGAAAAGTGTACTAGGTGTTTATCATGTTCGTTTAGATCCTTCCATAATTGATCATTAGACTTTTTATGGAATTTTCTAAGTAATTAAGCAATTTTCCTATGCTCATCATCATTCAAATGATTTAATTGTTGTCTTTTCACATCCCAGAAGTAAATACGAGGTAGACCTGATAACAACCAATATTCATGCAATAATGTAGAGCTAACAAACAATATCATGGTCCAATCTAATTGTCTCAAAAGAATCGCTCCCTTCGTAACTAATTTATGGTGAAAGGAGGTTGTCTAAGAACGTATCATTCTGATGTACTTCCGTTATCTACTAAAACGAGACCTAGCAGTAGCCGGAATATGCACATATCCCCTCTAAAGTCCACTTACCAGCTCTCTTACGACCAAATTTATGATCTTCGATTTCATTTTGGTACTTAATCTTGTTTTAAGTACCGTTTTGTTCTGCTTGCTTTCCGGTTTTGGTACTTATTCGCCTTTTTGTTACGAAAGGCACCAAAGAATAGGTGCCCTGCTCATCCTTCTATTTGTATACGCTTTCAATAAGTGTTTGTTCTTGTTGATTACACGCGCTTTAAAAAGAATTCTTTATCAAGTCTTATTTTTTTCTTCTTCCACTAACAGACGACGTAAGGTTTTTCCTATTAATGATTTTGGAAGACTTTCACGGAATTCGTATATTCGTGGTATTTTGTAGGCGGCAAGCCTTTCTCGACAGAATGCCTCAAGCTCCTTTTCGTCTATTGTCGCACCTTCTTTTAGTACAATGTAGGCCTTCACCGTTTCGCCACGGTATTCGTCAGGAACTCCTACCACAGCTGCATCCATTATTGCTGGATGTTCAAACAAGACCTCCTCGATTTCACGGGGGTAAATATTAAATCCGCCGGCAATGATAACATCTTTTTTACGATCAATAATGTAAAAAAAGCCGTCATCATCCATTTTTGCCATATCACCAGTGTAAAGCCATCCGTCCTTTAAGACGTTACTTGTTTCCTCCGGTCGTTTCCAGTAGCCTTTCATCACCTGTGGTCCTTGAATGATCAACTCACCTACTTCACCATTCTCAAGCTCCTCACCAGTATCCGGATGAACAACCTTGGCGATCGTATCTGGAAAAGGAATCCCGATCGAGCCGAGCTTTCGTTTTTCCCATATGTTATTCGCATGGGTTACCGGAGAAGTTTCCGTTAAACCGTAGCCTTCAATCAGCTTACCCCCAGTTACCTTTTCGAACGTTTCCTGAACCTCACCGGGCAGCGGGGCCGCACCACTAATACATATATTAATAGAAGATAAATCATAGTTTTTGATTTTTGCGTGATTGATTAATGACATATACATCGTTGGTGCTCCGGGAAATGCAGTGGGCTTCAGTTTGTCAATTAGCTTCAACGCCATGTCTACATCAAACTTAGGGAGAAGAATGAGCGTACCTCCTAATCTGATCGATAGGTTCATTAGCGCGGTCATTCCAAACACATGAAAAAATGGGAGCATTGCCAAGTATCGTTCTTTCGTCTCCTCGCTTCGATACACCCAAGCTCTCGTTTGCAAAGTATTGGCGACAAGATTATAGTGTGTAAGCATGACGCCTTTGGACACACCGGTTGTACCGCCTGTGTACTGAAGCAGAGCCAAATCGTTTTCCGCATCGATTTTGATGTTTATCGGATTAGCGGATGCTGAAGATAGAAGTTTCTTAAATGAATGTGTATGCTGATCATAGATGACCTCCATGGGTAAACCATCTTTTTTGGCTTTTATCGGGTATAGTATATTTTTTGGAAATGGCAAGTAGTCTTTCATCGAGGTGATAATCGAATGCCTTACTTCTATTTTCGGCAATACGTTTTTGACACGCTTAAACACGTGATCCAAGGCGACAAGGACTTTCGCTTCAGCATCCTTCAGCTGATGCTCCAACTCTCTTTCCACATAAAGCGGATTTGTTTGAACGACAATCGCACCAATCATTAATGCCCCGTAGTAAGCGATAACTGATTGAGGACAATTCGGGAGCATAATTGCTACCCGATCGCCCTTTTCCACCCCAAAGTCATTTAAGACATTGGCAAACTGATACGTTTCCTTTAATAACTGCTCATAGGTGATCTTTTTTCCAAGGAAAATCAGTGCTGTATGTTGTGGATATTTTTCTGCTGTGTCTATCATAAATTGAGCCAAATTTTGCTTTGGATATTCGTATGACGATGCGACTTCTTTGGGGTAACACTCTAACCATACTTTTTCAGACATATCCAACTCTCCTTTTTGGCTATGACATTCAATTGTTAAACGACATACTTCTCAGTGGAAATGACACGCTCTGCAACTTGTCTTTTCCGTACAATCGTATTGATTGGTGTTCGGCGAGCTAGCTTTTTTAATACGGATAGCTGAGCGTTGAGCATATCACCTGACTCTATCGCAGCTAAAGCATCCCTAGCGAGAGACTCGATTGTTTCAAACGATTCATGAACAAACACTTGCGTCATCGCAATCGCATTAGCCGCTTTCTCTTCGCCTTGCTTCTCGATCAGCTTCTTGGTTCGAAGAAAGGCACTCTCCGCTGCATACACTTGGATCATAATGTCAGCTAAGTGACTTAGGATTTCTTGTTCGGTTTCAAGCTCTTGCTGATATTTTTGTACGGCTACTCCTCCAATCATGAGGAAGATTTTCTTCGCCATTTGAATCATATATAGCTCTTGTTCCAAGAGCCCTTCAAACGTCCGTTGTGGAGTAAATGTAAGCAACTCTTCTTGTAGCTTTTGTGCTTTCTGCATCAGCGGAAGATCACCCTTTATTGCTCGCTTAAGTAGAGTGCTTGGTATGAGCAAACGGTTGATTTCATTTGTTCCTTCAAAAATTCGATTGATGCGCGAGTCACGATAAAGCCGCTCAATTTTGTATTCTTTTATAAAACCATAGCCTCCATGAATTTGTACTCCCTCATCTGCAAGAAAATCTAACGTCTCAGAACCAAATACTTTGTTAATCGAACACTCTATCGCATACTCCGCAATCGCTTTTGCCGACGCCATCCCTGCATCAGAACTGTTGAGATCAATATCTTTCATACTCGAATCTATTAATCCAGCCGTCCGATACACCATACTATCAAGGACATATGCTCTAATATTCATTTCTGCTAATTTATTACGAATAAGTGCAAAGGATGAAATTGGCTGCTTAAATTGCACTCTTTCATTAGCATAGGCCGATGCCAATTCAATCGTATCCTTTGATGCACCAAGGCAACCTGCTGCAAGCTTAAATCGACCGATGTTCAAAATATTAAAGGCAATCAGATGACCTTTTCCAACCTCCCACAACAGATTCTCTGCAGGAACCTTCACATCCTCCAAAATAAGTGGACACGTTGAAGAGCCTTTGATACCCATTTTCTGTTCTTCTGGTCCAATACTGACTCCTTCCATCGTTCTCTCCACAATAAATGTACTAAAATCCGTTCCATTTACTTTCGCATAAACAATGAAAATATCAGCAAAGGCAGCATTCGTAATGAATTGTTTCGCCCCATTTAAAATATAATGGGTTCCATCCTCCGATAAGGTAGCCGTTGTCTTGGCACCAAGCGCATCTGAACCAGAAGATGGTTCTGTCAGGCAATAGGCAGCAATTTTTTGACCGCTAGCTAACTGAGGCAAGTATTTTTTCTTTTGTTCTTCTGTTCCGAAGTAAACGATCGGCAAGGTACCAATACCGACGTGTGCACCAACGGATAGACCAAAAGACGATGCCTTAGAGAAGTATTCACTGATTAATGTCGAGCTTACTTTATCGAGACCAAGCCCTTTATATTGCTCGGGCACATCCGCACTAAGAAGCCCCAATTCTCCAGCCTTTTGCAGGAGCTTTACCGTAAGCTCATAATTTAAGCCTTCAATTGCTTCATCGTGTGGCAGAATCTCCCCTTCAATAAAATCTCTTGTGGTTTCCGCAATCATTCGCTGCTCTTGTGAGAAATCATCAGGTGTTACAACCGAATGATAATCGACATCATCCATAATAAAGCTTCCACCAACTGTTTGTTCATCCATCATTGACTTCCCCTTTCTTTCATGGTGATTTGGCGGGTTTCGTGCATCCTTTTACTCCGGATGCACTTCAAATACGCTAGCTGCACCCATACCGCCGCCGATACACATGGAAACGACACCGTGTCCGCCACCTCGACGTTTCAATTCATAAAGTAAGGTAGAGGTTAACTTGGCTCCTGTACATCCGAGGGGGTGGCCCAGTGCAATCGCTCCTCCATTCACATTTACTTTCTCCTCCTCGATATGCAGTTCACGAATGACCGGCAGGCACTGTGCTGCAAATGCTTCGTTTATTTCAAATAACTGGATGTCATCCTGACTAATCCCTGCCATGTCGAGCGCCTTTGGAATCGCCTTGATCGGACCAACACCCATAATTTCAGGTGCAACGCCAGACACTGCAAATGATTTAAAGATAGCTAACGGTTTTAGACCAAGTGCTTCGGCTTTCTCCTTACTCATTACAACGCATGCCGCTGCACCATCGCTCATTTGCGATGAATTTCCAGCAGTTACGGTCCCTCCCCGCTTGAATGCAGGCTTAAGTCCTGCCAGTACCTCAACTGTTGTATCCGGACGAACCCCTTCATCCGTATCAACAACGCTTTCTTCTTCCCAGCGGCTGCCGTTTTCATCGACTCCTTTACGTGTTATTTGCACTGGGACAATTTCTTCCTTAAACTTCCCAGCCTGGAGTGCTGCTGCTGCTTTTCGGTGGCTCTCAAAGGCAAAGCGATCCTGCTCCTTTCGTGAAACATCAAATCGTTCTGCCACTTCTTCAGCCGTAAAACCCATTCCCATATAGACTTCCGGCATTTCCTCGACGATTTGTGGGTGCGGAGCCGGCTTAAATCCAGACATTGGAACATGACTCATACTCTCTACTCCTCCGCCGATAACGACATCTGCATGACCAAGCATGACACGCTCTGCGGCAAACGCAATCGACTGCAAGCCAGATGAGCAAAAGCGGTTAATCGTAATGGCTGGAGTAGTAGCCGGAAAACCAGCATAAAGAGAGATAATTCTTGCAACATTTAATCCCTGCTCCCCTTCAGGCATCGCACAACCAATAATAATATCTTCCACATCTTCTTTCTTTAATCCGGGAGCCCGCTCTATAACCGCATTTAAAACTGTACTCCCTAAGTCCTCTATGCGTGTTTGTGCAAAAACGCCTTTCTTCGCCTTTCCCACCGCTGTGCGTGCAATCGAAACAATCACTGCTTCTCTCACAAAGTTCACCTCATTTCTAATTTAGTTACGTAATGGTTTCCCTTTGCTTAACATGTACTGCATGCGCTGCCTAGTTTTCGGCTCACCGCACAAGCTTAAGAAGGCTTCCCGTTCAAGATCGAGCATATATTGTTCACTCACTCGTGTCCCCGCAGGAACATCCCCTCCAGCTAATACGTGAGCCAGTTTATTGGCAATTAAATGATCATGATCACTGATATAACCTGCTAGCTTCATTTGATAAGCTGCTAGCTTCAACACCGCCTTCCCTTCACTTCCGACGACACGAATATCCTCCTGTGGTTTTGGCGCATAATCCCCCTGAGCCATCCGTAGGGCAGCCTGCTTTGCTTCATAAATAAGATGATCCTGATGGACAACAACGGTATCCTCATCACGCAAATAGCCGAGTTTTTTCGCATCTAGCGCACTTGTCGATACCTTTGCCATGCCGATTGTTTCAAAGATTTTGTTGACATATGGCTGTAGATCAACCTCAGGATTCTTAACGGAGCTGCTAAGACGACCGATGAGTTCCTTACATCCGCCACCAGCTGGTATTAACCCAACACCAACCTCAACTAGTCCGTAGTACGTTTCTGCTGAAGCGACAACCTGATCAGCCGGCAGACAAACCTCCACACCACCGCCTAAAGTCATCCGATGCGGAGCTGCAATGACAGGCTTTTCAAACTGCTTTAGGTGATACATGGTATTCTGGAACATGCGAATAATATGATCTACTTCATCCCACTCTTCATCCTGTGCTTCCATTAAGAGCATCATTAAGTTGGCGCCAACACAGAAATTCCGTCCTTGATTAGCGATAACGAGTCCATCATAATTGCTACGGACTTCTTCGATGCTTTGCTCAATCATCATTAAAATATCAGCACCGATTGCATTGTTTGGGGAATGAAATTCAAGACAGGCGATTCCATCACCAATATCAATCAGGCTTGCTCCGCTATTTGCTTTTACAACCTTGTTTTGCTCTTTAAGCGTACGTAGTGAAATCACTTCACGCTGTGGCTCAAGTTGTTTGTAGGCACCACCTGAAACGTAGACCATCGTACCTTCTTGCTTCTTGTAAAATGATTTGTTCCCTGCTTCTAGCCAATCTTTCACCCATTGTGGAACGCTCGAGCCTTCTCTTTCCATCCGCTCCACTGAAGTTTCCAATCCAATCGCATCCCATGTTTCAAACGGTCCAAGCTCCCAATTAAAGCCCCATTTCATTGCATCATCAATTTCCACAATCGAATCCGCGATTTCACCGACTTGTTCTGCCGAATAAATAAGAACTGTTTTTAACATATTCCAGGCTAGCTCCGAGTAACGATCCTGCACACTTAGAAGCGCTCTCAGCTTTTTCTTTGCTCCTTTTGCCATTTTTGCCGCTTCCAAAGATGCCCCAACGGCTTTCTTTTGGGGTTCATATTCCATCGTCTGAAGGTTAAGGGAGAGAATTTCCTTCCCCTTTTCGTATGTCACCTTTTTATAAAAGCCCTGGCCCGCCTTCTCGCCAATCCAGCCTTTTTCGACCATCTGCCGTAAAATATTAGGAACCTTAAACACCTTTTTCTCGGCTTCATCGGTTACTTTTTCGTACATGTTGCTAGCGATGTGCACGAATGTATCAAGTCCCACTATGTCCAGCGTTCGAAATGTCGCACTTTTCGGACGCCCCATTGCTGGCCCGGTACATGCATCAATTTCCTCGACTGTATAACCTTTAGCAAGCATCTCATTTAGGGTGACATGCATACTGTATGCTCCAATCCGATTAGCGATGAAATTCGGCGTATCCTTTGCAATTACTACCCCTTTGCCGAGCTTTTTCTCACAAAATTGACGCATTACATCTACGATTGTCGGTAGTGTTTGCTTGCCTGGAATAATTTCTAACAGCTTCATATAGCGGGGGGGATTAAAGAAATGTGTGCCTAAAAAGTGTTTTTTAAATTCTTCGCTACGCCCAACCACCATTGCATTAATGGAAATACCTGAGGTGTTGGAGCTAACAATGGTTCCCTTCTCCCATACTGTTTCCATACGCTCAAAAAGCTGCCTCTTAATATCGAGATTTTCCACAATTACTTCCACAACCCAATCAACTTCCTTGATTCGCTCCAGATCATCCTCGATATTGCCAGGAGTGATAAACGACACCAAATCCTCATCATACAGCGGGGCTGGCTTTGTTTTCTTAAGTCTTTTGATCGCATTGATAGCGAACCGATTACGGACTTCCTTATTATCTAGATTCAATCCTTTTCTTTTCTCTTCCTCTGTCAATTGATCAGGGACAATATCGAGCAAAATACAAGGAATACCCACGTTTGCTAAGTGGGCTGCAATACTTGCTCCCATAACACCCGAACCGATTACAGCTGCACGTCGAATTTGTCTTTCCATACGATTAACCTCCTGTTCTAGATCATCCTGTAAGTTTGCCGCGGTGCTAACACTCTGATAAGCTTCACTTATGATCAGCGGCGGATTTTGATCCCCACTGATCATAGTCTCACTTTGCTAGACTCGCCGAAGACAGCTTGCTCTAAGATCTCCGCAATATCCTTTGCCTGCACACGCTCCTCTACTTCTTTTGCTTTTGTGCCATCGTCAAGCATCGTGAGACAATACGGGCATGCACTACTTATCACTGTTGGATTCACATCAAGCGCCTGCTCCGTACGAGCGAGATTTACCCGCTTCCCAACGGTTTCCTCCATCCACATCATCCCTCCCCCTGCGCCACAGCACATGCCATTCTCGCGGTTACGCTCCATCTCAAGCAATTCCACACCTTTAATCGAACGAAGGATATCTCGAGGCTGCTCATAAACATCGTTATAACGCCCGAGATAACAGGAATCATGATACGTAATTCGTTCATTCAGTTCATACATTGGTTTCAACTGCCCTTTTTTCACTAGCTGACTGAGCAGCTCGGTATGATGAAGGACCTCAACCCCATCTAAACCAAACTCAGGGTATTCATTTTTCAGCGTATTAAAAGTATGCGGACAGGCTGTAACGATTTTTTTCACGTTGTATTTCTGGAATATTGCAATGTTTTCCATACACAGCTCTTGAAAAAGTAATTCATTACCCATTCTTCTTGGCGTATCCCCGGAATTTTTCTCTTCATTACCAAGAATCGCAAAGTTAACACCTGCTTCATTTAGCAATCTTACAAACGCACGGGATACTTTCCTGCTGCGATTATCGTATGATCCCATCGAACCGACAAAGTAAAGCATCTCAAAATCAGGATTCTCCTTTACTGTCGGCACCGGAATCCCGTCAATGTCTTCCACCCACTTCGCACGGTCTCTTCGATTAATTCCCCACGGATTCCCTTGGCGTTCGATGTTCTGCATCGCACGCTGACCTTCATGAGGAACATTGCCTTCCATAAGAAGCAAATGCCTACGTAAGTCAACGATTTTATCCACATGTTCATTCCCGACTGGACATTGATCCTCACAGTTCCGGCATGTCGTACATGCCCAAATCTCCTCCTCGGTCATCACATCACCAATGAGATTTAGCTCCTCTACATTTTTATCACTTGTCGACCACATCTGCTGTTGAAGCGTCATCGTCGGTTGAATCGTTGTCCCCTGACCCCACTCGACCTGTTCTCTATCGATACTTTGGACACTGTGTATACCATATTTAGTCACCGGGACCCAAGGTGATTTCGATGTGATCGCTGCTCCTTTTTCGGTTAAGTGATCTCGGAGCTTTACAATGAGGTGCATCGGAGAAAGCACCTTGCCCGTATTGGAGGCTGGACACGTATCTGTACAGCGTCCACATTCCACACAAGAATAGAAGTCAAGCATTTGCTGTTGTGTGAAATCTTCTATTTTTCCAACACCGAATGTTTCCGCATTTTCATCCTCCAGATCCAGACTTCTCAATTGGCCAACCGGCTCCGTTCGTCTAAAAAAAATGTTGACCGGAGCTGCCATTAGGTGAAAATGCTTTGACTGTGGAACATACACTAAAAACGCCAGCAAAATCAATAAATGGGCCCACCAAAACGTGTAAAAAAGAACATGTGCTGTGATCTCTTCAACCGACGTAAAAGCCGCTGCAATCACAGAGGAAATCGGAGCATACCAAGAAAAGGCGAGATCATGAACGACCCGCTCCAATCCAAGTGTCAATAAAACTGAGAACATTAAGGAAAAAATGAAATAAATCACAATACTAGGCTTCTTCCCTCTTTTTAAGCGTGGTAGCTTCTCCCCGTAACGACGATAGGCAGCATAGCCAACTGCAAGTAAAACGAGAAAGACCGTCACTTCCTGAAAAAGGTTAAAGACGTGATAGCCAGGAATCGGAAGCCCATCCACCCCTAGGCCTTTAACCATGATATCCAAGGCACCAAACTGTAAAATAATAAAGCCATAGAAAATAATCACATGCATGATCCCACTTTTTTTATCCTTCAACAATTTCGACTGACCGAAAACTTGAGAGACAAACGTCCTAAAGCGCTCACCCAGCTTTCCTTCGAATTCCACCTGCTTTCCTAGCTTTATATAGAGGTAGCGGTGATAAACGACTTTTCCAAATAAATACAAGCCGTAGCCACTTATTAAGAGAAATACTAGAAATTGAAGCCATTGCCAAGCCACAATGATCGCTCCCTTCCTGATACATAGTAGGTTTACAGAAGCTTTTAGGCCGTCTTTTCCTTACAAGAAACACACATGAAAAAGTAAGGGCTCTCATACAAATATGGATATGAGCCTTTTTATTAGAAAATGCTAACCATTTATGTTGGAAAGGAGAATGACAAATGGATATCTATGTCATCCTGAAACAGACCTTCGACACCGAAGAAAAAATTATCATTGAAGATGGCAATGTTTCCGAAGATGGAGTGCAATATGTCATCAACCCATATGATGAATATGCCGTAGAAGAAGCGATTCAAAAAAGAGATGAACTAGGAGGAAGCGTTTACGTAGTTGCTGTAGGTCCAGATCGGACGTCCGAAGCACTCCGAACAGCATTGGCAATGGGAGCCGATGAAGCCATCTTAATATCCGATGAGAGAATTGCCTCCGATGAAAGCATCATCTCAAAAGTATTAGCTTCCTATTTAAGCAGCCAGCAGGTTGATTTGATTCTGGGCGGTTATTTTTCTGTGGATAACGGCGCTGGTCAAGTCGCGATTCGATTAGCACAGCTCTTAGATCTTCCACATGTCGGCTCGATTACGAAGCTTGCTATTAGTGATGGCATAGCAAAAGCTGATCGGGATGCAGAAGGTGACCTCGAACAGGTTGAAGTGACACTTCCTGCAGTTTTTACTGCTCAACAAGGGTTAAACGAACCACGTTACCCGAGCCTACCAGGCATAATGAAGGCCAAAAGAAAACCTTTCAAACAATTAACCTTAGATGATCTCGATATAGCGGAAGCCGAGCTACCTCCAAAAACTGCTAGAACAGCAATTTCTCTTCCGCCTCAAAAAAAAGCAGGACAAATTCTGCAGGGCGAGACTGCTGAACAAGTGAAGGAACTAGTGGCAAAACTGCGTCATGATGCAAAAGTATTTTAATAAGGAGGTATTCATATGAGTAAAACCATTCTAGTCGTTGCAGAGCACCGTAATGGAGCATTGCGTCAGGTCACCTATGAGGCAATGCAAGCAGCAGCATTGTCTTCAGCAGAGAACGACCAGCTCCATGTTGCCGTGATCGGTCATCAAGTTGAAGGCTTGACAGAATCCCTTTCCAATATTGACGCTGAAAAAATTTACCTTATCGATCATCCCGATTTAGCGCAATACAATCCAGAAGCATTTGCAGCTGCTTTAAAGCAAATAATGGATGCCTCAAATCCAGACGGAATCATCTTGGGTCATACGGCTATCGGCCGTGATCTTGCTCCGATGATTGCAGCAAAGCTTGATGCCGGACAAATTTCAGATGTAACCAATATTGAGAACATTGACGATCAAGTTGTGTTCACCCGACCAATCTATGCGGGAAAAGCGTTTGAAAAGAAAATTTTCCAAAGCTCCCCATGGGTTGTCACCATAAGACCAAATAACATTTCAGCAGCTGATTCTAAAGGCAGAAAAGCGGAAGTGGAAAATATTGAGTATGCTAAGCCCGCTTCATTACGAACCGTTATTCAAGACGTCGTCCAGAATACATCTGGTAAAGTCGATTTATCAGAAGCTAAAATTGTAGTAGCCGGTGGGCGCGGAGTCAAAAGTACAGACGGTTTTAAACCTCTACAAGCGTTAGCCGATGTCCTCGGCGGAGCAGTTGGGGCTTCTAGAGGGGCTTGTGACGCTGATTACTGTGACTATTCACTGCAAATCGGGCAAACCGGTAAAGTGGTCACACCAGAGGTCTACATTGCCTGCGGGATAAGTGGCGCGATTCAGCACGTTGCAGGAATGAGTCAGTCGAAGATAATTGTTGCCATTAACAAAGATCCCGAAGCACCAATCTTCCAAATCGCTGATTATGGAATCGTCGGCGACCTCTTTGAAGTCGTGCCTTTACTTACGGAGGAATTTAAAAAGGTTTTAGGTTAGCAAATTGGAGGGCCTATACTCGCTCAGGTCCTCTAGCTTCTTATGGTGTCATTCAAAATAGTGGGACCTATGTTCACCTTTTTTCACATAGTATTGTTGTAATATTCGAAAGATCCTTCTTCTAGATATCCCGCCACCTCCCCAATCAAAAATAGCAGTGGAGGTTATTTTTCGTTCAGGAAACAACAATTGATACTCCTTACAAATACGAATTATCGCTATACTTCCCCTTTCAAATTGACCACATAAATGACATTCGATACCTTGTTTTTTAGGATGTGTTGACATTTCACCACAATAATAACAAGGAATCCCTTTTTCTAATTGATCATATCGATATACCGGTAACTGTTTAAATGGAGGGTTTTCGATGTGACTAGCTTTAAGAGTTTCTGAAGCTTGTTTTTCATACGAGGTGATTTTAGCGGGGCTAGAAAAACGTTTGATAAAGCGGTTGATTTGTGTTGGTAGAATAATTTGCTTGTCTAGTGGAGCTTGGAAGATAGAACACTCGGGGTTCACAAATATTAAATAGGATACCAATGGGAGTTTTAGATCTAACGATTGGAGTAAGCGTCTAAATATGGAATGCGTTCGATCACGTTGAAATATGGGATTATCGATTTCCACTTGGTTCAACATAAATACTTTATCATCCTGCCAATAGTACTCACCGTTGAAGTTTTTAATTTCAAATAAGAAAATCTTTCCGTTTTTTAATAATATCGTATCTATTTGACAATATTTAGAATGATATATCCATAAATCTTTTAATATGATATGCTCTCCTTCTACCTTATCTAAGTGTTGATCAAACATAACCTCCCCTTCAAAGCCTTTAGCTAAACTTTGGTATCGTTGCTTTTCTTCTTCATTTAATTGCTTGCGTTTAGATAATATTTCATAAGTGGTTAATTCGTGAGATTTTCTTCTTGGTTTTGTTATCATGAAATTCCTCCTTTTTTTACATATTGTAGCATAATTGTTTGCTTTAGTTGATTATGAGCATTTTAGTACCAAATTAGTATTATGAGGATTCATTTTGGTACTAAAACCTGCTTTAAGTACCATTTTGATTATATGATTTTTGTTTTTGGTACTTAATCGCCTTTTTAGTACCATTTTGACTTAGTTTATGTAATTTTTGGTACTAAAAATTATTCTGCTCTACTACCCATTCTACAAAGAGTGTCAGATAGTCTCACGATTGCATAGGCTAATGTGTAGATTTTTTTACAAAGGGGTGGTGATTTTGCCAGGAAAAGTAATGAACTACTATGCTGGTGGTAACACGGCTAAGGGATTCTACGACCTATTTGAGTCGAATATGCAAGGTTTAGAAAATATCTATTTATTAAAAGGTGGGCCTGGTACGGGAAAATCCACAATGATTAAAAAACTGGCAGATGCATGGGTGGAGCAAGGTTATAGTATGGAGCAAATTCATTGTTCATCAGACAATGATTCGTTAGACGGGCTTATCATCCCCGCACTTCAATTTGGAATTTTCGATGCAACTGCTCCACATGTTTTAGAGCCAAAGGCACCTGGGGCAATTGAACAATATGTAAACCTTGGAGTGGCCTGGGATCATACAAAGTTAAAAGAAAATAAAGATGAAATCACTACGTTGCAAACAAAAATAAGTGCGGCATTCCAAACAGCTTATGACCGCTTTGCAGAAGGGCTTCGTATTCATGATTACTTAGAGGATATATACATTAAAGAAATGGATTTTGACAAAGCTGATCAGATCGCTGACGAATTAATTCAAACGATTTTACTCAATAAAACAAGTGTCCACGGAAACGCAATTGTTCGCCATCGCTTTTTCGGTGCATCTACCCCAGATGGTGTGGTTGATTTTATTCCCTCTATTACCGAAGAATTGACGAAACGATACTTTATTAAAGGTCGTGCTGGTACTGGTAAATCAACACTGCTAAAAAAAGTTGCCGCTGCTGCTGAGAGTAGGAGCTTTGATGTTGAAATGTATCACTGTGGATTTGATCCGGAAAGTATCGATATGGTCGTCATCCGCGAGCTAGGCGTCTGTGTATTTGATAGTACTGATCCACATGAATATTTTCCTGAGCGTCAAGGGGATGAAATTGTTGATTTATATGAACAAACCATCACTCCTGGTACGGATGAAAAGTACGAATCAGCTATTACTTATTACACCAAAAGCTACAAGCAACGAATGAAAGAAGGCATCACTTCTTTGAAAGAGGCAAAGGCCTTACGTGATAAGTTAGAAGATATTTATATAGATGCTGTTGATTTTAAGGTGATTAATGAAATTTATTCCGCTATTTATAAAGAAATGGAACAATTGGCGCGAAGTAGTTGATAATTTATCCGCTCGCTGAAAAATGCCTCATCGTTTTATTTTGGGGCATTTTGTTGATTCTAGGGCTATTATTTTGCCGAATATATAATTACACTTCCCCATTAATTCCCATAGGCTTCAATGTAGGTGCTTATTGATTAGCTAGTTATGCTTATCCTATTTTTTAAACCTGTTTCCTGTGTTAACGTATATGAGGATAAATATAACGATGCCAATAAATAACACAAGACCTAAGACGAATAACCAGTTCATTTCATACGCTACACTAAATATCCAAAACAACATACTGAATGATAAAGCGAACATCATTTTCCCGATAAACTTGCTGAGGGCAACTATATCATATTTATTCTGTTCTTCTGGTGACATTGTATTATAGCCTGCTATTAGGGAAGAACCTTTGCCATTGATAAAAACAATTCCCAATATTACAAATAGGGAAATGCAAGCAGCTATTATAATTATTGCAACCATTTTATCATCCATCTTTTTTCTACCTCCTCATAAATTCGATCGTAACAAAGCAATATGGTTCGAATACTATTCAGCAAACTCTCTTTTTTACTTTACCATATATTGAAATATTTATGGAATCTAGTAAATGGAATACAAGAACTGACAACAGATTAAGACAGTGAATTTGTAGTAATAAGAGGAAATGTGAGTTGAAATGGCAAACATATGATGTGCAGGTAGTTAAAGCCCTTGTTCAGTTATAAAAACACCCCCGAAAGTTTAGAGCGAACTTGCGGGGACGATACCATAGCAGGCAGGTTCACCTTATTTTTTTTCAATAATATTCTGATCTTTTGCCATTTTCTTCGCTATCCTTGGTGCATCCCATAATGATGGGAGAAGAAGTAATGATACTGGCGCTGCTGTTACCACAATAAAGTTTTGCAGCGTACCGACCGTTTCCTCACCAATCGCTAACAAGGAAACAGCAACAATTCCAAACATGAGGGCCCAAAAGACTCGAATTAAACGATTTGGCTCATCGGTACTACTTAAAGTCACCGCAACTGTATAGGACATTGAATCAGTAGTTGTTGCGACAAAAATAATTGATACAATGATAAAACCTATCGCCAGAACGATGCCAAATGGGATTTGGTTCATGATTGCCATCACAGTTGCTGGCATACCACCTTCATTTAGTGCAGTTGAAACAGAACCTGGGTTTTCCATTTCATAAAAAATACCCGAACCACCAACTACAGTAAACCAAAAATTACTGACAATCGGAGCAATAATACCAACGGCAATAATCAATTCTCTTATTGTTCTACCTCTAGATATTCTGCTGATAAACATCGCCATCATGGGTCCATAGCCGATAAACCAACCCCAGAAAAAGATCGTCCATGCCCCCAGCCAAGCCTGATCTACCCGATATAAACTCATCGTCAAAAAGTTTTGCAGATAAAAGGCTTCCGAACCGATAAATAGATCGATAATAAACAAGGTTGGTCCTAGAATTAAAATAGCAAGCATTAATACAACAACCAAACTGACATTTACTCGACTTAGCCATTGGATACCGCGTTCAATACCTGTGGCCGCCGAAATCGAAGCAATCACAGCTAACAAGATAATGATCATAGACTGTGTGAAAAAAGTATTCGGAATCCCCCATACTGCTTCCAATCCATAACCAACTTGAAGTCCAAGAAAACCAATTGGTCCTATTGTTCCAGCCGCTGTTGCTATAATGGAAACAATGTCAGCCAAAGAGCCGATAAAACTATTTTTAAATATCCTCTTACCAAACATTGGGTATAATAAAGTACGTGGCTTAAGTGGATAGCCTTTGTGATAATGGACATACATAAGCACGATTGTCGTTAAAGTGCCCAGGATTGCCCATGCTGTGAAGCCCCAATGTAGGTAACTTTGTCCCATTGCAGGAAAGGAAGCTGCCATTGTTCCTTCTTCAATACCTGTAAATAGCGGAGGCGTTGTCAAATAATGATACATTGGTTCAGCCGCTGCCCAAAAGACTCCCCCACTAGCTAACAGTGTACACAAAATCATGGAAATCCAACGAAAATTGCTATTTTCCGGCTTCTCTATTTTGCCAAGCCGTACTCTTCCATATTTGCTAAAAGCTAGTATCAAACCAAGGACAAACATCACGAGCAGCATCACTTGCCAATAGGCACCAAAATACTTAGCTGTAAAAGAAAAGGAATCACTGATCCACTTCCCTACTAATTCTTCATTTAAAATGGAAATGATGACGAATAAAATAAGTAGTCCTCCACTTATAATAAACGTCATCCAATCTAATTTTTTCTTCTTCCTAGTACTGTCATCCATTCTTTTCCTCCTAAAATAATGCCACATAACTTTTTATCATTTATTATTCATGTCCTATATCCATAAACTTATTAATTCAAAAAAGCTAAAATTAATTTTTTTGTATATATTTACACATAGAAAATCAATTATAGATTAGTGAGAAAAATAAGTCAAAAAAACAACTATGAGAAGTGAACCTTAAAATCCCATCAAATTACCCATTGCTATTCTTGATTTTAGGTTTAAACAGTAAGGTTAGATAACCAATCATTGAACATCCCATATAAAAAACATACTATCCTATAGCCTTGCCCGATCGCTAATACAAAGAACGCTACAGCCCAAACGAAAGGTTTGTCTTAAACACGGAAATCCCCCAGACTATTTAAAACTCCTGTCATGAATATATATGATCTCCAAAAAAATACTGGTGACAGGAGGCCTGGATATACACTCCTAAGAGAGACAAAGTTGAAAGGCCTAACGATTGACAAATGTTAATAATAAAATACGAAGCGAGAAAAATTACACAACAACTTCATGTAGTTTTATAAGAAAAGACATCATAGCAAACATATTAAATGCTGCTATGATGTCTTCTTATCGATCAAGATTTTATACTCTATCCATATAAGGCATACTTGCCTCTGTATTTATTTGCCCTCTTACTTGTTTAACCCAGGTATTACGTCCTTTCAGCCATTCGCCAAACGAGAAGATAGTTGGTACACGATTAGCACCCAATCCAATACCTGCCTCTAATGAATCCACATCATATATGGTGGTGTGTAATGTTCCCGCTGACTGTAAGTATTTTTCCGAGAATACTTCATATTCAATATTATTCAATACTTGATATGCTTCTGCTTTGGAAAGTGGTTGTTTTTGCATTCGTAAAATAGCTAATCGACGTTGAGAGTCAGCTAAGTGATAGCGATTTGCTTTAGGAAGTAGATCAAAATGGTTCGTGCTTACGGTATCTTCTTTGACACGTACAGCTTGTGAAGTAGCTTCCACGACGTGTCTATTTCCAAATCGATCTGCCAATACATAATTAAATGCTACACGATGTGGCACTTCTTTTAACAAGGCAATCGCTTCTTCATTGTTTTGGCATTGTTCTAAAATCATTCTTGTAATAATGGTTGGGATAAAGCCATTACCAGCACCACGACGATTCACAAAATTATATCCTGTCATTAATCCTTTTTCATTCATCCCATCTGCTCGACCAACAATACGTTGAGAAGGACCAATCGTTGCAAACCCTTGTTTAGGCTGATATAATACGAATCTTCCTTCATATGTTTTCGGATGGTAATCATAATTACGTACTAGAAAATGGTCCCCAGTTAGAATAGAACAACCAGATCGAACCCATTCCTGCTGGTAACCACTGAAATGCATAATTGCTTGATCTAGTGATAATTTCAAAGATTCTGCTAGCCCTTTAAGTTCTTCTAAAAACTGCGGAAACAGCTCATTAATCCATTGAATCGCTTCATCACGATCAACAGAAAAACGTAGCTTCTTCGCCATATTTGGATCTGTATATATGGAATGCAATGGAGATTGTTTTAACCATTCCCCTTGCTGAAAGCCGAATGATCTATAATCGCCTCTATATTGAATAACATCTACGTGGTATTTTCTCATCATCTTTTCCTTTACTATTATAATAAGCACTTTGATGTCCCAACAGGTTTGCTAACGCAAATCATAGCACGGATCATCTCGAATCCAAAGTAAATTGCCTATCAAGTGGATTGTATAGACTCGTACTACACTAATACCCTTCTAGTTATTATAAACTGTAATAGCACAATGTTTGTTATAATAAGTTGACAAGATAGACTAGAAAATAGCGACAGGCAATAAAGTCGATGATCAGTGAAGATCTTACAGAAGGTTAGCATCGTGATAAGTCAGCTGTTAACCCTTCATTTTCACTAACCAACTGAAACTTTTATCCGTTTCATTCGTACCAAATAATAGGGATAAAGATAGGAGTCGATCAGGATGTATAAGTTTCTAACAATAGTTATAGGAGTCATGATCACCATTCCTTTAATGGTTGCCATTTGGTTAATTAGTTTTTTTGCATTTGACCTAACTTATTGGTATGCATCCGGAATCTCTTTAGTAGGTGCATGTCTCACCTATTTACTAGTTTCTTTTTCTTCTCATATCCGTTACTTGAAAAAGAATCAATTGAATTGGAGAGAATATCGCTATATTCGCAACAATTTGGCAGAAGCTCGCCTGAAAATCCGTCGCTTACAAAAAGCTTTGTTCTCCATTCACCATCTCCCCGATTTAAAAGAAAATATGGAGTTATTACGAGTTACTAAGAAGATATACCGTGTTACCAAAAACGAACCAAAACGATTCTATCAAGGTGATCAATTCTTTTTTTCTCACTTAGATTCAGTTGTCGAACTAACAGAGAAGTATGCTCTTCTTTCTTCTCAACCTACGAAAA
Organism: Gracilibacillus sp. HCP3S3_G5_2; assembly: GCF_052063305.1. Taxonomy (NCBI): domain Bacteria; kingdom Bacillati; phylum Bacillota; class Bacilli; order Caryophanales; family Bacillaceae; genus Gracilibacillus; species Gracilibacillus sp. HCP3S3_G5_2. Next base: position 247,268 of record NZ_JBQHXU010000006.1, read on the forward strand.
ATAGTGAGTTGAAACAGGTTCTTACAGAAACACACCTTACCATAAAAGATATAAAAGCAAAAATCGAGAATGATCTTCACTATATTCTTTCAAATGATATGGAACAGCTTCAGTTTGAAGTTGATTATGCGAAGCAAATGACTAAAACAAAGGAAAGGTTGGATGAAAATGACTAATAACTATGAAGCAATGCATAAAAACGAGCATGATTTGATGGATGAATTACTGGCAAATCCATTTGACGAACAAGAAAGTGTGAAAGATACACAAGTTAAGGAGGAAAAAGACAACAAGCTGATCGATGTGCTCCCAAAAGAAGACCAAGAAAGAGCATACACCCTTGCCAGCCAAATTGATCCAAAAAATCACCAAGCGATTATATCTTATGGTACGCAGGCACAGACGAAGCTGTTAAGCTTTTCCAACTCTATGCTGGAGCATGTTCAGAAAAAAGATGTCGGTGAAGTTGGACAAGTTATCAGTGACTTAATGAAAAGATTCAATGAAATCAACCCAGATGATCTACAGACAGAAAAGCAAAATGTTTTAAAGCGACTATTTGGCAAACTGTCCAGCTCTGTACAAGAAACTCTTTCGAGGTATCAGAAAGTTGGTGCACAGATTGATCGTATAACGGTGAAGCTAGAACGGAATAAGGATACCTTATTATCTGATATTTCGATGCTAGAAAAACTATATGAACATAATAAAGAATATTTTAAAGGGATAAATGTTTACATTGCTGCTGGTGAACTAAAACTCGAAGAAATACAAGAAAAAGAAATCCCTGCTTTACGAATGACAGCCGAAAAAACAAACGATCAAATGAAGTATCAAGAAGTAAATGATATGATTCAATTTGCGGATCGTTTGGAAAAACGACTTTATGATTTGAAACTAAGTCGCCAAATCACTATTCAAAGCGCACCTCAAATACGTTTAATCCAAAATACTAATCAGGTATTAGTTGAAAAAATTCAATCATCTATTCTAACCGCCATTCCGTTATGGAAGAATCAAATAGCCATAGCCCTGACCATGTTTCGCCAGCAACACGCAGTGGAGGCACAAAAGCAAGTTTCCAAAACAACTAATGATCTCTTACTTAAAAATGCGGAAATGCTAAAAACGAATACTATTGAAACAGCAAAACTGAACGAGCAAGGTATAGTCGATATTGAGACATTAAAGAAAACCCAAGAGAATTTAGTTTCTACACTTGAAGAAATACTGAAGATTCAACATGATGGGCACCGAAAACGTATGGAAGCAGAACAAGAAATTAGCACAATGGAAAATACATTGAAACAAAAATTGTTGGAGGTTAAGGAAGAGAATTAAATCTTATTGACATTAGCCAGTGGCAGGACACGGAAAAGAATGGGGTTCGGTGGCTGCCACTTTTCTTTCGTTTTAAGGCTCATGAAAGCTATTTCGCTCATCGATAAATACAGTGGGTAGAGTATAAATGGACTATAAGATAAGAAAACAGCTAACTAATTTCCATTTTATTCCTCGCTCCCTTTCTTTCCAAAGTTAAGTAGTCATTGGTTTTAACTATTGAAATATCATGTTTCTCTGCAAATTCTAATAGATGTTCATACGCCTCTTCGAGATAGATCACAGCTAGTCTAATATCCATTCCTTTTTCTAGTTTTATAATGGCAGCTTTCTTTGCCCATCCAGCACGTATAAATTTCATTTGTTCTACTTGATCAGGAGCCATTTTCTTTTTGATAATAGATTTTTTAAATAATAATACTTGATATACTAAGTGATTAACATGGATTTTAAATTTAAAACGAATGGAAGAAGCGAAAACAATTACAACTAGTAAATACAGTAAGAAAAGTAATAAAGAAGAGCCAAAATAAGCTGATAGCTGACTCCACAATATCACAACAAGAAAAATACTAATTGTCGACCAGCTTAGCGGATTTAAACTATATTCCATAGCAAGCTCCTTCCTCGTGTATGTGTCACAATATCGACCAGAAACTTTCCTATTCTTCATTTTACTTTTGCGAATAACCCTTTCAAGTCTGAATTCATTTCTGTTTCTTAGTAACAATTGTATGTTTTACCCTATGTTTTCGACTTAAATTCTCGTTCTTCTTTTACCATTTCCTAGCTTGCCTTTTCCTACTAATTATTGAATATAAAAGCCTGAAATTTGTTGATTTTCATTCAAAGTAACTTGAAATGTGACATCATCATTATTAAAAATACCTGTCGTTAATACAACCTGGTATCCGTCCACTTCTTCTATTGTGTTGAACTCTTGATCTATAAAGTCACCTAGCTGGCTATTAAGGTCATTCCAAATCGCCTCTAAATCATCAGCTGTCAACTGCTCAGCCATCGTTTCGTCAAAATTTTCTGTTGCTTCATCAAACTTCCCTTCATTTAATTGATCAATAAAAGTCTCTGCTATGCCAACTATCTGATCACTTTCGTTACTTTCAGCAGATTGTCCCTCTTCTTTCTGCTCCACTTGATTTTGATCTAATGGCTCTTCTTCTGACTCATCTGATTGATTACATCCTGCGAGTAATATCAATCCTGCTATCATTACACCAACAATCGATTGAAATTTTTTCATTTGCCATTCCTCCATTATATTTATTTGTTCTCCTTTTTTTGTGTGAACATCCATTCTCCTATATCGTTAATTACCTTCTTGTCAACTTGCTTTGGTGTTTCGTACTCTTTAATTGTTCCTTTACCTGGTCCTTGGTAATCAACAAAAAAGTGATTAAGATCTGGATAACTACTTATAGTAGCATTCTCGCTATCCTCTAATAGCTCTTGCCAAGCAACAAAATCCTTCTCATAAGATACTTGAAAATCGTCCTCTCCTTGCAATATGAATAGCGGTTTATCCAGCTTTGAAACAATTGATGCAACATTATATTGATCCATTTCCTTTAAATAATAGGCATTCATGCCAAATACAGTCATTTTTTCAGCTTCATCTTCTGATATTTCTCGTAACTGCTGGGCTTTTTTGTATTCCTCTTCAACCAGTTCTTTTTGTTCCATTTTATCAGATTCATTCATCGGTGTATTCTCTAATACGGCTTTATTTTGGTCATAGACAATTTCCCATAAGGGGCGTGGTGAACCAGCAAGTATAATAATACCCGCATAATCTCCACCTTGTACATCAATTCGAGGAGCTAACATCCCGCCAAGGCTATGCCCAACTATATAGACATTATTTTCATCAATGCGATTATCACTTTTCAATAATTCTGTAGCCCGAATGGCATCTTCTACCGTTTCTTCATAAACCGTAAGTTTGTCAGTATCTTGGACTGCTTTCTCCCCATAAGTATAGGTTCTTTTATCATAACGAATCACCGCAATCCCCTGTTCCGCTAAACCCCAGGCAATATCACGAAAAGGCTTATACCCGTAAACTGATTCGTCCCGATCACTTGGTCCAGACCCTTGCACAAGGACGACTGCTGGTAAATTCTCTTGACCTTTCTTAGGAAGAGCGAGTGTTCCACCAAGCTCATAAGTGGTTCCTTCTCCAACGGTTATTTCTTCTTCCATAATTGAATCTGGCAGACTAGCATTTGTCGTGCTTCCAGGCAGACTAAAACCAACTAATAACTGGTTGTTAAAGATCATCCTAACATCTAGTGTCAGATTCGTATATTCTACTTTTCCTTCAATAACCTCTAAATTATTACCACGTTTCTCTACATTTAAGGAATGAACATCAACAAATTCCCCACCTTCTGCTGAATGTTGTTCCCATTCCATTCCAAGCTCATCTAGCGCTAATGAAGCTTGTAATTCTTCTCCAAACCACTGTTCATGAACCGTTTGATAATCTCCAGCACGCAATAAATCTATTACTTCAAGAGCCGCCTCTTCAGAAGTAAAATCTTGAACATCATTGGAGCAACTAGTAAAGAAAATGATTAGTAGTAACAAGCTCCAGCTTTTTAGACTTTTCGTAACGTTCATGTGATCTACCTCCATTTGCTGCAATAATCCTATTTATATAATAAGTGTATCCATTGTTTGGTTTTCCAATATTCGATCTCCTGCTGTCTCCATTTGGTCAGTTGCCATCTAATACGTTTTCATCATTGGATACGTTTCAAATAAATAAAAAAATAACCTCCAATATCAATGTGACGATTTTTACCAGTATCACTAGTCATTCCCTAAAAATAAAGTATGATGTTCAAAGAACCAGGAGACAAATTTTTTCCTACACAATTGTAAAATTTGTTAAATATCGCTTGACAATATGAATTATTTTTTATAACCTAACTTCTAACATACGTACAAATTGATATAAATAGCTTGGATCAATAAATTCGTACGTATGAATTCAAGGAAATTTATATCAATACACAAATATCTAATACTTTTTTGTAAGCGTTTTTATATTAAATAGTATCAATATATACTTCTTAGAAAGGTGGTGCTAGACCATAGGGACGTCCAAACGGATAAAGTACTAGATTTGATTGAAAGGAGTGATAAAAAGCAGATTATCAAAAGTTAGAGTGTACACTCACTATATTTACTTTTAATGACGAGCAATTAAATCTTTGATTCTAGTTGACAGATAAATTGCTAGGCTGACCATGCATTTTATATTTCTGGCAAAAGTATTTCATGTTACTTAAAAATTATTTGAGGTGAAAAAATGACTAATAAAGCTATTCTTAATGCTGATATAACAAAAGGTGTCATTAACAAGAATATTTATGGCCATTTTGCGGAACATTTGGGCCGCTGTATCTATGAAGGGATTTGGGTAGGAGAAGACTCAACTATTCCGAACACAAATGGTATTCGGAATGATGTTGTAGAGGCACTGAAAAATATAAATATTCCTGTGCTTCGTTGGCCAGGTGGTTGTTTTGCTGATGAATACCATTGGAAAGACGGAATTGGCCCTCGTGAAAATCGAAAGAGAATGGTCAATACACATTGGGGAGGTGTAATTGAAAATAATCATTTCGGTACCCATGAATTTATGATGTTATGTGATATGTTAGAAACTGAACCATATATTTGTGGAAATGTTGGTAGTGGTACTGTTCAGGAAATGTCTGAGTGGGTGGAATACATGACATTTGATGGCGAATCACCGATGGCGAATTTACGTAAACAAAATGGTCGTGAAACTCCTTGGCCTTTAAAGTACTTTGGTGTAGGGAACGAAAATTGGGGTTGTGGGGGTAATATGCGACCACAGTATTATGCTGACCTTTATCGTCGTTTTCAAACATATGTTAGAAACTATGGCGAAAACAAAATCTATCGGATTGCTGGTGGTCCAAATGTTAATGATTATAACTGGACGGAGGTATTAATGCGGGAAGCTGCTAATATGATGGATGGTCTTAGCTTGCATTATTACACAGTACCAGGTGAATTCTGGCATAATAAAGGATCGGCAACGAATTTCTCGGAATCAGAATGGGATATTACGATGAAAAAGGCTTATCACATTAAAGAATTGATTGAAAACCATAGTACGATTATGGATAAATATGATCCTGAAAAAAGAGTTGGCTTAATCATTGATGAATGGGGTACTTGGTTTGACGTTGAAGAAGGGACCAACCCTGGTTTTCTTTATCAACAAAACACTATTCGTGATGCATTAGTTGCGGGTATTTCATTAAACATCTTTAATGATCACAATGATCGAGTCCAAATGGCAAATATTGCACAGACCGTTAATGTGTTACAAGCAATGATTTTAACAGACAAGGATAAAATGATCTTAACACCTACTTATCATGTCTTTGAAATGTACAAAGTACATCAAGATGCAGAACGAGTAGATATAGATGTGCAAGCACCGCTAAAGAAATTTGGTGATAAAGAAATTCCACAAATCACTGCGTCTGCTTCAAAAGATAAAGATGGTACTATTAATGTGACATTATGTAATGTGGATAGAGACGATGAAGCTGAATTAACTCTAGATTTAAGAGGTTCGAATCTATCTGACATTACGGGTAGAGTGCTGACTGCCAATGAATTAGATGCACATAATACATTCGACAATCCAGATAATGTGAAGCCAGTAAATTATACAGATTTCCAAGTGGATGGTACACAATTAACTCTTACATTACCTGCAAGATCTGTTGTTGCCGTTTCTCTAAAATAAATCGAGATAGGAGATGGTGACTAACCTCCGTTCCTTTCACATCATCAAACATACGGGGAGAATTACGGCAACATGGCATGCACTAGCATTATTCGCACTTGGTTGTGATGATATTCTCTCTATGATGGATCTATGGTTGAATGGTCATCCCATGAAACCCTGCCAATAGAGATTGGTGAATAAGCTATAATCTTGGTTTGGACCCGGGGGAAGCTCCGGGTTTTATAATGTTCATGATCGGTTAAATGATATTAGGAAAAGTAATCGTTCTACACAATTATTGAATTATTTATCTAAGGGATATTTAATCAACTAAAATGGTAAGGATTGTATATGATAACTTGAAATAGACCACATTCGCAATTGAAAAATGACAAAAAAAATCTAAATAAGGATGTCTATATTGACATTTACCCATTAAGGATTTGATACATCTCATTTTGATGAATGCATGATATCTTCTCATTCCAAACCCCATCGTTAATCAACATCATCTCTTTCATGATTATCAATTTTAAACTTTGATTCACAATGCTTGGATACGAGTTTACCTTACCTGCAGGAGGCAAATTAGAAAACTTAGAGTTCCCCGAAACTGTCACTAAAGCTAAATTTCCAAAGCCATTCAAATCACCTGAAGCCCATGTTTCTCCTTCCACAGGACTCTGTGGATTGAAATGTTCAATAGAGCTTCTAAATTGAAATTGCCAATCATCTTGTAATGGCCAGACGATCTTTTTTCCATGATAGGAGTATCCATCTCTGTAGAGTAAATAATCTAGGTAGGAAAATACAATTCGTTCAATTTTAAAGCCACTAGCACTTTCAAATTTAGATTCATGAACTTTTCTTTTACAATAATTTTCGAGAGTTTGCAAAATATCGCTTGATTCATCTTCTAATAATGTTTCCAACAACAAAGAAATCCAGTGCATTGTCTTAGGTGAAGTATATGTAATACGAAGACAAGATTGAAGGGTTCTTATTTGCTTATTTTTTACGACATTGTTAAAGGTTGATAAGTAGTTCGGTTTAGCACCTTTTGAATCTGTATATTTCTTTAAACGCTGCAAGGACCAACCACCTATTTCCTTATAATTTCTAGCATATTCACGTTTCAGAATATATTTATCAAATAAGACACGACATTTCAATAAGTGGTAAAGGAATTTTTTTGCCTGTTCCTCATTGGACCAAGTCCAAGATAGGTTGTCTAGAAAATATTTATCATCCAAACTAGAATCTTCATCATCCTTTTTTCGCAAAACAGTATTGACTTGTAAAATGAAATTTGGAAATGAAATAGGGGATTCAAATCTCTCATTTTCTAATTGATTTTGTTCAGTTGTTACATCTTCAAATGCACGCTTTTTTAAAATATCAAATAGAGCTTTAGGCTTCATTTTTTCTTCATTCTTGTTCGCTAGCACCTTTTTAATGTCATTAAAGTTATTCACTGAATTACTTAAACTAGACCAGTCCTCCGTAAACAACTGGTTTCTGAAAATACTCTTTATATTCATTTGCACATAAGAATTCATATTTGAACATACTTCCCAAATCATTGCTGCTGTTTGTTTATCTTGAGAGGTGGTTAACACGCTTAGTATTTTAGCCTTCGCAATTTCATGCAATTCCAATTGCTCACCACGAGTATTCATTATTTCAAAGTAATGATTTAAATCGATATTCGCGGGAACTTGTACACAAATTAATCTAACTTGATCCAATTTCTTTTTGAATACTGTTTTGTCGATGTCTTCCTTATTAAAATAGTTTTCAATAGTTTGATAACCGTTCACAATCTCTGATGATAACAATTCTTCCTTCATTTCATTAAATGTTCTATCACTAATATATGATAGTGTCCGGTTTGATTTCTCTCTTGCCTCAAATCGCAATGCATCGTTTGAAAATACTATCCCTAAATATCTTTCCAGCAAATATAATGTTGTTAATCGTTGTTGACCATCAATGACTTCATAAACATTGCTATCTTTTTGATTAACGATTAAATTGCCTACAAAATAATCATTTTCAGAGCTAATAATATCCTCCATTAATTGTTCTATTTGGACTTCTCCCCATGCATAGTTTCTTTGATAAATCGGTACTTCATAATAAACATTATTAAAAATTTTCGATACTGATATTACTTTTAAACTATTTTCCATCGATTACCCACCCGTTCCATTCATACAATTTGTTGTGAATCGCCTGATATTTTTCATGGTTATTCTTATAAGCCTCAGGTTTACTCAAAGTAATTAATTTTAATTCTTCAGGCTCATTCATCTCACTAATTTCCGTAAACATATCAACCTCCATGTTTATTCTTTCGTGCTGACCTTGAGCATATTTGTTGATAGTCTGAGGATAAACAGCGCTCATCACTAATCTTAATGAATAGCTCCAACTATATAAATGCCGCATTACAAACTCTGTTAAGCTCTCTAATCCAAATCGATCCGCGAAAAATAATAAAGCACACTCATAAAGCTGTTTGACGTATTTATCACCGGATCGTTGACTTGGAACTTCATTTTCTTGATGAAATATATCTATCCTTTTTTTAATCTGTTCTAATAGGCTTCTATAATGAAGTGTAAAATTAAAAAATCTTCTTCCTGCAATCAATGGTTGAGTCAATTGAAATTGATTCAAATAATTAGAAGCTAATAATTCGTTGTTCCCTTTATAATTAAACTGTTCCACAAAAAGATTACTTGCTTTATGATATAATGCATAGTTATGTATGTTAGTAGACTTGATACCTTTGAAAGTATCAATTTTATTAACAGAATACTCTATACCATCTTTCCCTTTATACCACTGGGATAATGGATATAAATAATTTTCAAATAAATCTTCTAAATCCTCTTGATTATTATTTTCCCATTGATTAATAATGTGTATTTTGTAGCTTTCTTCATCATTATTCATTTCTCTTAAATGATAAGATTTTAATAAATCATGCGGTGCTAATGCTTTTCCACGCGAATTTTGAGAATCGAAAAATTGGAATGCCTCTTGTTCATTGTCAGTAACGATTTGAACCATTGTACATTTATTCATCAAGTAATCTGTGTAATTACGTCGTTCATTTTCACGAAGTTCTGTCACGCTCTTATTGAGTATCTCAAAATTTCCAACAATTGCATTATTAGATAATGGGCTATACTCCTCTTGCAAAAGGCTATATTTCTCTTTTGCAAGAACATGACCCTCTGCTTCTAAGCAATAAAGAAGAATAGATAAGGTTGTTAATCGTTGTTGACCATCAACAATATAATAATTGTCTTCAGCTTTGTGAAGAACTATAGATCCTAAACGATATTCATCAACTCCATTCTTATAAGCACTATAGGTATCTAGTAATAACGTGTTAGTTGATTTGATACCCCAACTATAAGGTCTTTGATATCCTGGAATCTTCAAATTCAATTTAAGTAGATTCTGAACTTTAACAATCGCAAGTTCTTTTTCAATGAGTGGCATTTTAAACCTCCAAACAGTAGCTATTTTAAATTTGATCAAATATCTTATTAATTCATATATCATAACGGCTCTGTCAATATATGTCTATTAGAATCTTGCCCATTGTTAATACTGTTCAAATACAAGTTTTAATATATTCGTTTCTATACAATCACCTTACCATAGATAAAAAGCTTATCATATACTGATTAATATGCTTTTTTGCAACCACCCTCGGCATATTGAAAGACTTCCAACAATAAAGTTGAAAGCCTTTCGTTGTATAAGTACTGTACTTATTAATTTATGTAATAAAAGGTGTAACAATCTGATAGCTATGATTGACTCTAAAATTAATATTATAAAAATATATGGTGGATCCAGGTACATAGCATCCATTATAATCTGATAACGTATGCTATAACATCACAACAACGAAAATCCCAATGGTCGTTCTCCTTAGCGACTTTAATACTTTATTAAAGTCTCCCGCTCCCACAAAACTTCTGTTTAGCTATTACTATAAAGGGAATTATAAATATAACCCAATTCCAATAGAAAGGATGAGCACTATGTCTAAAAAAATACAGTATCAACCTATAGGGGGAAATGGGAATCAACCATCAGATGCTCAGGAAGTTAATTATGCAAAGGAATTTAAACGTGCGGATATTGCTGGTGGATATCGAAAGCCTAAAGTAATTGAAGCTAAAAAGGAAAACCCTAAATTAAAGGATAGATAATCTTAAAGCAGCTTTCTCAGCTGCTTTTTCTTTAATTTTTGTAGAAAAGAGGGTTCGGGGCCATAACTCTTAAAGGTGATTAGGCTATTTAATGCAATATATCTCTATTTCGTGTTAAATACTAAATGTGGAGTTAAGAAATGGAGGATGATGGAGATGTGATACATAAATAATATCCACAATTCCCCCAAAAGTGAAATATTTGCTATCACTAAAGATAATACAAATCTGATAAAGCTATTAATGATTTCAATCATCAGTTTATTTCGTGTGAACTATCATTTTTAACCATCACCAACATTATAATTCCCTAGAACAGATAGTATATTGGAAAAGGCATATTGTGTTGTATCTTTAGAGATTTGCTCCAACTCCTCCATCTTTGTACATACAACTTCAGCCATATAATTATACTCTCCGCTAATTCTCCATAAATCGATAATATTACTGTTCTTTTTACAATAATTCGTTAGCTTTTCACAGCTCTTTGTTTGAAATAAAACAAAACCATGAATTCCTTTATTGAGTTCTTTATGATTTATCTCTACTGTATAACGATTTATCACATAATCTTCTAATCTTTCTATCCTCGTTTTCACAGCAGGAGATGACATGTTTATTTGTTTGCCGATTTCCGTATAAGTAAGCCTTGAATTTCTTTTTAATAAATCTAAAATTTGATGATCGATATCATCTAACATTGCTTTCACCCACTCTCCCCTTACTTTAAAATTTAAAGTTTTTCATAGTATATAGCTTAATAATTCCATTGTAAACAAATCAGGATAGATTTAACATTCTATAGGAGGTGATAAATATGACATGTTCCATTTTCTCTGATTACAAAATCGGTAACTTAACCTTAGATAATAGAATTGTGATGGCTCCCATGACAAGAGGGTTTGCTGATAATGAAACAGGTGAAGTCAATCACTTGATTGCCGACTATTATGGAAAAAGAGCGAGATATGGTGCCGGCTTAATCATCACAGAAGGAATTACCATCAATGAATTAGCCAAAGGAACCTATGGAATTCCGGGAATATTCACACATCGTCAAACCCTAAGTTGGAAGAAAGTCACAAGGGAAGTTCATCAATATAATACGAAAATTTTTGCCCAGCTTTGGCATGTAGGCAGAGTAAGTCATCAGGAAATTTTAAAAGGTCATACTCCTGTCGCTCCATCTGCCATAAGTGCTAGCGGCCACGTGCATAGATTAAGGAAACCGTTCCAAGCACCTAAACCTTTAAGTCAGACGGAAATATATCAAATTATTGATGACTATAGACAGGCAGCAAGAAATGCAATGGAGGCTGGATTTGACGGTGTTGAAATACATGCCGCACATGGTTATCTCATTGATCAATTTATCAGTGAGAAATCCAATCTTCGTCAAGACATGTTTGGAGGGTCCATACAAAATAGACTGCGATTTTTAGATTTAATTATTAAAGAAGTAAAGAAAGTTGTGCCTAAAAATAGAATTAGCATCAGAGTTTCAGAAAAGAAAGATGACGATAGAGATTATGTATGGGAGCAACCTGAAGAAATGGTACACGCTATCACAGAGATCCTTTCCAAACATCGAATAAAAATTATCCATCCCTCTGTAGAAAACTACGGTGTTGCACTTAAAAATGATCAAAGATCGCTTCATGAGTTATTTAGGAAATACTGGAGGGAAACGCTTATAGCTGTTGGTAATATTGCTCCTAATGAAGGGGCAGTTATCATTGAAGAAAATCAAGCGGACCTAGTTGCATTTGGACAATTATTTATAGTCAATCCTGATTTGGTTATTCGTCTGAAAGCGAATCAAGAGATTTTCCCTTATCACACAAATGAGCAGCTAAAATATTTAAATTAATTTATACGTGAGTTTAATGGTCAAAATATTGAAGCAGGCTCTATCCAATTCATTTTAATAGGGCCTGCCCACCCCTAATGAAGAATGGAAGCCATACATGATGTGGTCAAGTTAAGGAAAGGAAGATACATTGGTGCTTCTGAAGTGGATCAGAAGGATGTAGCAGAGAAAACGGAAGGATGCGTTTTGTTTCGATGCAGAATCACTTTAATCTCATCTATTGGTTATGGATTCCAATAATAAAAGGAGCGTCAGTAATACTTGACGTTCCTCTTGTTGCATTAAAACCCCCGTTTGTTATACATAGAGCTACACAATTATTGCATATTATATAAATGAAATGAAAATAAGTAATTATTTCTTACCTTTTAGCTCTAAAAGTATAGGTGCTATATTTAATAAGATAGAAACAATTGTCAAAAACCATAATGCTCTTTCCATACCAGGTACTACATCCGATAAAGCTGCCCAATCTTCCACTTTTACCCACCGAGATACAAGACTGTATTCTGCACAAAGTGTTAATGCTGTAAATGATAACCCCATCGCCATAGCAAGCTTATAGTCCTTTCCTGCTTTATACATGTAAAGGTTTATAAAAGTTGCTACTATAGCAATAACACCTAATATTACCCACATAACTATACCTCCCTATATATGTCCGAAAATGAAAAGACAATCTTGATTGCCTTGTTAAACTTTAGCACCCGATAGTTTAACACACAGCATTGTATAATAACTTCCAAAATTCCGCAGGATCGTTTGTCAGTACATTTATTTTTTGTTATAAGATCCTAATTGTTTAAGTGGAGTATAATTATTAGAATACAATGCGTATAAGTCTAGATAGATCTTTCCGTATCAAAGTTATATTCACTTATCCAACGTTTATCTCCTTTTACATTTTCTACCTGTTTTGATGACCCATAAAAAGGATTCTTCTACATCCTCATAGCAACACTCACCAAAATAATTCACTTACCCCCTCCTCTTTTCCCCAGTATATCAAATTAGCTGCTCCAAAATCTGAAAAGTTGAAAACAATATAGTGATTGAGCTTTATATATTCTAGTAACTCTTCTGAGTTTTCACGGATCTGAAAATATTCATCAACTGACATGGAATCAGTACGGTATGGATTTATTTCACCTTTTCCCAAAAATAACCAATTCTATTTTACCACGCTTTGTATAATATTACTTATTATATAATGTATAGCTTCCTAAAAATTCCAGAAGGTGAATCAACATAACAAAAAAAAGACTACCTCTTTTTCATAAGGAAGTAGTCCGTATTTTAGAATGTGTGACTATTTGTCGGAATGGTGAAAATCACCTTACCAATTTCTTCAGATGTATAGCTCAGATAGCCTTACATCACGCCGCCTAATTTGTGGCGGATGTAACATTTTACAAAGAGGTAGCAAACAGTGAGGAGAACATAGTTATTGGAATCAAAAGTTTCATACTTCTTATACAAATTGAGTCCTTTTTTTAAAGTCTAGCTCCTCCGGTGGCATCAATAAATTGCCCCGTGATCCATCGTGCTTCCTCAGATGCTAAAAACGCAACTACATCAGCAACATCTTCAGTGGTACCAACTCTTGAGAAAGCAGACATTGAAGCTGCATCAGCATGAGCTTCTGGATTGGCGAGCCAATCCTTGTTCATATCAGTAGCCGTAACCCCCGGCCTTACTGCATTTACAGTAATACCTTTTGATGCAAAAAGTGGAGCTAAGGACAAAGTAAGTGTTTCAACTGCTCCCTTAGAAGCCGAGTAAATGGTTTGCATTGGACCTGCAACACGAGTAAAGCCAGTAGAAATGTTAATGATTCGTCCATCGTTCCGTATAAAAGGGCTAGCTGCTTGAGTAATAAAGTATGGAGCTTTAAGATTAAGGTTAATTACATCTTCAAACGTTTCAATTGACGTTTCCTCAAAAGGAATGGCGGGTGCGATACCTGCGTTATTGATTAAGATATCCAGGTGCACAGATCCAAATTCCAAGCGAACAGCATCTTCAAATGCGGTCCAAAGCTTTTCTACTTCGGATATACCAGTTGTTAAGTCTGCTTGCAGAGCCACAGCTTTTGAGCCCAAGGCCTTAATCTCATCAACAACTTTTAAAGCAGCATCCTTATTATTTGCGTAATGAACACCTATAAATTCGGCTCCGCCTACAGCTATTTTTTTGGCTATTTCAGCCCCTATCCCACGACTTGCCCCTGTAACCAAAGCAACCTTACATCTGAATCTTCTTTCAATTGTCGACATATGATCTACTCCTTTTAAGAAAATTTAAATGATTACTATACCAGCATATATTTAAAATTATATAGCTGGCAGTACCTCCCATATTGTAAATAAATCTTCGCTCCATCAATGTTTTCTACATGAAAAGAACCTCCTTTAACTTTTTTTCTGTATGAAAAAGAATCTTTATGTAGATCGCTGGATGCCCGCGATCTGGTAAAGGTTTTATTTCATAACCACCATTACGTTATTTATATTATAATCTATCCTCAACATTGTCAATAACATAACGTTCATTAATTTATATAAAATTATATATTTTGATGTACACTGTCATTTGTTCCATTGTAAGGACTCAGATGCTCTGTACTTACGAGATTGTCCATCAGCGCGTGCGGGTCTAGCCCTAATGTCTGACATGAGATCTTGACGGCCTATTTTGCCGCTCATGTGCTGACCAGGTGTCCTAACCCAATGGATTGGCAACATTCTGTAACGTGTGTTATGATAACGTATAGAAAATTTACATTTACAAAAAAGGGCTAGGTGATTAACTAATGGGACGTAATCGCGAATTTGATGTGGAACAGGCACTGGAAGCAGCACTTTGCGTGTTTTGGCGCAAAGGCTACGAGGCAACGTCGTATACTGACCTGACGCAGGCCACGGGTGTCGAACGCCCTGCCCTTTACTCAGCGTTTGGCAACAAGGAGGCGTTGTTCCGCCGAGTTCTTGAGCGCTATTACGAGCACTACCATGATTTCTTCCCGGCAGCATTGGAGCTGCCGACCTCGCGTGAGGTGGTCGCATCCATCTTTCGCGGGGCGGCCGAATTGCAAACTCGTTACCCCGATAAGAAGGGGTGTCTATATGTCCACGGAGACTTGGCTGGATCGGACGATGCCGAACCTATTCGACGTAGCCTGATTGATGCGCGTGCGGAGGGAGAGGCATCGCTACGTGATCGCTTTGAACGAGCAAAGCAGGAGGGAGACCTGCCGGAGACCGCTAACTGTGCTGTGCTAGCTACATTCGTGATGGCAGTGCTCCACGGTATGGCTGTTCAAGCTAAGGCCGGTGTCAGTCGCAACATGCTAGAGGCTGTTGCTGAGCAAGCACTTTCTACCTGGCCATCTGGCAGTTCCACACTTTCTGGAAGAAAGAGATCGTAAACCTTAGTGCAGAAGAATATAGTTACGCAAAAACGTAAATGATACTGAAGTCTCAGCAATCGTCCACGGTGCCATCTGCGGATTCTTATCAGGCATACGGCTTCGCTAACCAGAAGGACGGACTAAAACAATTCATCGTGCTTATGAACTGGACATGACTCTGTTTAATACCGCCGAGCTCTATCGCTGTGGAGAGAACGAGAAGATCTACGATCGAACCGTGAAAGTTTTTTATGGAAGGAAACCACTCCTTTGTCAGGAGTGGTTTTTGTTTACTGACGTATTTTGCTATCAAACAGTATTTTGTGCTTTGATACATGATAGTGAACCGGATTACAAGTAAATTGTACTAGTTTACCATGTGGTATCGGAATGCCTTAGCGCCTTCTTATGAATATGATATTGTTCGTGGTTATGCTAATTTTGATAAGTTACATAGTTTTGCCTGACCTTTTTAATTGTTACAGTTATATATTGCAAATTCGCTTAGAAATTTTTTTATCTTTAGCCCAAGAGCTTTTAAACGGGTTCCAATGAAAAGTTTTGATATTAAAGGACTGTCTTAATAAGTTAACGAAATATCTACGATAGGAAGGAGGAAAACATATGAACTTTGATTACTTCATTTTTAATTCAATCCCAGATGATGATGTTTTAGATGGAATTATAGAATTACATAAAGTTATTTTTGATACTACTGATGATTTGATTAACAAAATGGAAAATAAACCTAAATTATTGGTTATTACTGCGATGAATGGTATGAAAGTTATTGGATATAAGATTGGATATGAACTTGATAATAATAAATTTTATAGTTGGTTAGGCGGGGTAGATACTAATTACAGAAAACACGGTATCGCTTCTGAGTTAATGGAAAAACAACATCAATATTTAAAGGAAAATGGATATAGTGTTGTTCAAACAAAAACAATGAATAAATGGCGTAATATGTTAGTTTTGAATATTAAAAATGGATTTGATGTCATTGATACTTATACTGACGAAAAAGGATTACATAAAATCATTCTTGAAAAGAATTTACTCAACTAACGGGCAGGTTAGTGAATAAAAAGTGATTTAATCCATTATTATCTGTATTATGTTAACTGCATAAATCAGTTGTACAGAGATAATAAAGTTGTTTAATTTGCAATTATTTTTGCGGTAATGAAATTAATATCAAAAATAAAGGAAATATCTTCTTGACAGTCGAATATTAACTTAGAACCATAATTAACTATTCCGATGAGGAGGATTCTTGTGCGACCACGACCATTATTTATTGAAAATCCAGAGCATGATAGGTATGTTAGTCTTGTGCCAGATGGAGATATTGAAGAAATACTTAGTAAGCAACGAACTAAGACCATTACCCTTTTAAGCAGCGTATCAGAGGAGTCAGCAAGGAAGGCGTACGCACCAGGGAAATGGACTTTAAAAGAAGTGATTGGGCATATGACCGACTCGGAACGTGTGATGTCGTATCGAATGCTTGCCATTGCACGAAATGAAAGTGCACCACTCCCAGCAATGGATCAAGATCAATACGTTTCTGCGGCAAACTTTAACAAATTATGCTGGGAGCAGTTACTAGCTGGTTTAGACACGGTACGTTCCAACACGTTAAGCCTTATTTCAACCATTGATGATGCAGCGTGGGTTCGTAATGGAACTGTAATGAACAGCACAGTTTCAGTAGGTACCATTGCATATGGCATTGCCGGGCACGAGTTACACCATATGAAAGTGATTAGTGATAAATACTTATAAGTCTTTTTCTATAATGGAAAAATCTAATTTCTCATAGACTTAATGAATATAATAAACTGCATGTTGGAGGGCTGGGAAGGTGTCTAAATTAGAAGCTATTGTGGAAGTGCATCAATTGAACAGGTAGGGCTTAGTATTTTATTTATATTTTTCAAATAGTATATGCCAGAATTTATAAATTCAATACCTTTCCACCAACTTTGACTCCAATTACTTCTAGTCCTTCAACTATTAATTCCACTATTATCTCTGAAGGCTGTTTCATTGAATAACCCTGTTCCATTACAAACATCTCGTTTTGGTGTTTCCGTATATTTTCAGTAATGTTCAAGGAATCAGTTATTTCCTTTTTATTTACAATCTCATGAAAACTTGGAGTGTTTTGTTCCAGCATAATAGATGAATCTTCCTTTACCTCCACACTTAATATTCCTGCCTTCGTTTCATGAAGATAAACTCCAGGCTTGATTAAACCCTTTTCTATTTTTCTTTGGATTCCCATTATATACTATCCAAAGACAGTAGTAAAACTAACTAATACAAAAAGACTGTCACCAAATATTGGATCAGATAAAGGTGCCAGATCCTCTACGTAGGCAATTGTCCATACGGGGACCTGGCACCTTAGCCTATACCATCCAGAGAGCCTAGGCAGCCGTTAGTGGTTGAATACAGGTCAGTTCACAAATGATTATAAGTTATGCTATACGAAAGATGAGCAATGCATATACTAAATAACCCGTAGCAGTCACTACGGGTTATGGATAAGTGGTTCCCCCAGAGGAATCGGCTATCAATTAGTGATAGACCTCTCCTAGTTACTTGTTGGGCAAATAGGGAGGTCTATTTTCGTTTGATCAGTGATACAATCAAAGCGAGCAATGCAATTAAGACCCTTAAAAAGTATCTAATTGATCTAGATTATTTGCTTTAATACCATCAGGTTCACTACGGATAATGTCTCGACCATACTTATGAAAAACATCGACGTGCTCCAATTTTCCTGCTTTTGCTTCATCAATTGCGGTGACGTAGTCTAACTCTCTGCCGCTATTCGTTTTAAATGCAATAATATCGCCCTCATCATTTTTTCGAACAGCAACAATTTGTTCTTTTCCATCCTCTCCAGATACTGAGACCTCCTGCTGAGCTTGTTCCTCACCCTGTTGTTTATAATCTTGGTATATTTTCTCAAATTCTTGATTGTCCATATTCTACACCTCCTGAACATACATGTAGTTTGTAACGAAGGCGAAATTTTTATGTGTGATCGCTCCCCAGCTTATGGAGGCACATAATCCATTTAATTTATCACAATATAATGGTACAAGTTGACGTATATAGTAATCCGCATTACTCTGGATAAAGACGTACGAATTGAAGCAATAAAAGGAGCATTAATAATGAATAAAACGCAATCATTAAATGAAGTATTATCTGACCTGAAACCGTTTCTTCAAACCGCTTGGGATAAATCAGAATTTGAAAAGCTAACAGCCATTCAACTGCATACGGCCCGTTTTATAATCGAAGGAAAAGATATCATTGCTGAGTCACCAACAGGTAGCGGTAAAACGCTTGCTTATCTTTTACCACTTATGCAACAAATCGATCCAACTCAAAAAAAAACGCAAGTTGTCATCTTAGCATCATCCCATGAACTAGTGATGCAAATAAATCAAGAAGTTCAGGAGTGGTCAAGAGAAAGTGGAATTGGAAGTACTACACTGATTGGTGGAGCAAACGTAAAACGACAAATTGAAAAGTTGAAAAAGAAACCGCAAATCGTAATTGGAACACCAGGAAGAATGAACGAACTAATTAACCAGAAAAAATTAAAGATGCATCAAGTAAAAACGATTGTATTGGATGAAGCAGATCAACTGTTAGTACCCGAACATATAGCTACTATCGAAAAAATTGTGAAAAGTACCTTAAGTGACCGGCAAGTGCTTGTTTTTTCGGCAACTCTACCTGAGATAGTACAATCAAAGGCAGCAGAACTAATGAACAGTCCTGAAGTAATTCGAGTAGGTAAAGAAGATGATGAACGACCTAATGTGGAGTATATGTATCTTGTTAGTGAAGCAAGAGATAAGATTGAATCACTGAGAAGGCTCGTACGTAATCATGACATGAAAGCACTTGTTTTCGTCCAAGATATTACAACGCTTTCGGTACTGGCAGAAAAACTAGATTATATGGGCATCCATGCAGGAGTTTTACATAGTGACTCCAAAAAGCAAGAGCGCGCTAAAGCAATTACAGAATTCCGCGAAGGAAAATCTGAATTACTATTAGCTTCAGATGTTGCTGCAAGAGGTTTAGATATCCCTGATATAACCCATGTTATTCATATGGACTTGCCTAAAGAGACAACACAATTTGTTCATCGTTCCGGAAGAACTGGACGGTTGGGATCTAACTCAGGAACCGTTATAGCGATTGTCACCGAGAGCGAGGAGCGACAACTGCAGAAGTTTAGTCGCCAGTTAAATTTAACTGTTTCAAAGAAAATCCTTTTTAAAAGAGAATTAGTTGATTCAGAATAAAGTGAGACTATGATCAGGGTGTTAGCGTCTGTTTACTCCCACTTCCTAGTGTTACTTGAAATTAGAAGTGAAGGTCTTAGACGTTAACACCGTGATAATTCACTTTACCTATTTTCCTTTTTCACCACATTTTTGTGATACTATTTAATGGTTTATAAGTTGCAACTTTTTCCTTCACAGGATATATCAATGGGTAGTGACATATAAAAAAAGAGTTGCGCAATCAGTCACGCAACTCTTAAACCGTCATTTACTCCTCTAGCTCTGTATAAATTTGAAAGGTCACACCAAACTTGTCCGTTACATCGCCAAATCCAGGGCTGAAAGGTTCTTCTTTAAACGGCATATTGACTTGACCGTCTTGCCTCAAAGCTTCATAGATTCGTTTTGATTTTTCTACTTCGTTTGTTGTAATACAAATAGTTACCCGTTTCCCGTTTTCAATAGTCGAATTGCCTGGGGCATCAGATAACATGAGTTCCGTTTCACCAACTTTTAATTTGGCATGTGCCACAAGACTTTTTAGCTCGTCCGTGAACGTATTAGGCATGTCTGGCATTTCTCCATAAGTAAAAATGGAGATAATTTCTGCACCAAGGGTTTCTTCATAAAACTGAATGGCTTCCTTTGCGCGGCCCTCCAAAGTAATATAGGGGGTAAGTTTTACCGTCATAGATTGTTCCTCCTCGAGTTTGGATTGAATGGAAATTGATCACTCATAAGTTTAGACGTTCCTGCCACTGTAAAATCATCGGTTTGTCGCAAAATTCTTATTCGCATCCAAATCTGTCGGTAATCCAAATCGTACAAATAAATCGGAGTCTATGAAATGATGGATATGAGCGATCTTTCCATGGCTTATCTCGAGGATATGTATTGCCCATGGTGTTAACAACCCTTCTCGTCCATTTGGTACATATTGAGCATAAGCGGGACTATTTCCATTAGCACGGATTGGTAGCAACCGAGAACCCAAACAATGGCTCCGTGTTAGGTGATAGAATTCAGACAGATTCGAGTTGCCGCGAACCCACATCGTAAATGGCGGCATGGACAAGCTACCGTTCTCGTTGAATAGCGCTAATAACGCGTTAATATCGTACTTCTCAAACGCTTCTACATAACGAGTAAGCAACTGTTGATCCTTTTCCGAAACTCCAACCTGCCATTCATTGGACTGCAGATTCGATTGGGCGATTGTCTTTCGTGCTCGTTGCAAAGCACTGTTGACGGCTGCCGTGGTCATCCCCAATACATTCGCCGTTTCACTCGCTGACCATCGGAAAACATCATGCAAGATCAGTACGGCCCGTTGCCGGGGTGGCAATATTTGCAGAATCGCAATAAACGATAATCGAATCGTTTCTCTTCTAACTACGATATCGAGCGGATCGCCAATTGTATCAGGTGTTGGCCATATCCAGGAGGCTCGAGGTAATTGTTCCCTAGGCTCAGTTACACTAGTGACCGGTCCTGAGATATCCATTGGAAGCGCCCGTCTCTTTGCATTCCTTAGCTTATCTAAACAAACATTCGTGACGATACGATACACCCAAGCTCTACGCGAAGAATGCTCTCGAACCTGATCCCAATTCTGCCAGACGCGGACCATTGCCTCCTGTACCGCGTCTTCCGCCTCAAAAATCGATCCCATCATCCGATAACAGTATCCGGTTAATTCAGGACGGAGCTCCTCGATCATATCTATTTTTCCATGCTTTTGGCACATTTAACATTCTCCTTTTTTGAACCGTCAAAGAGATTATATTCTTCCTTTAAACAAAGTCATAACACCTTTATCGTGTCTATTCCTTCCTTATACTTTCGAGTTCGAGTCTATTTCATCAATCAGTAAATGAATGAATTACTCTTGACTTGGAGCTCGATTCTAAAAATCTCACATTATCTTTTTAGTATTTTCTATAAACTTAGCTTTTTTAAATCTAAGAATAACTCTATTTAAGGATATTAGCAGAGAACCAAGCATGCAATACACAAAAGTGAAACCTACAATAACTAAAGCTACATTTACATAGCTACCAACTCCATCAGGAATGTGACCACCCGGATTTAGAAAGAAATAAGGATAGAATCCATCATACATTCCTCTTATTAATGATATAGCGCCGTAAAGTATTGGGAAAGCTAACCAAAAGACGATTGATTTGTAACTATACCACTTTTTCTCTTCAAAAATAATCCAGTTTAGTAAAACAAACATTGGAATTACGTAGTGTAATGTGAAATTTGTAATAATTCTAATCCCACTGTATTCTCCACCACTAGCAAGGATAAAGTGATAAATTGATAAAACTACCACCATATATATAAAATGCTGCATTTTTACATAAGTCCAATAAACGGCTTTCTTTTTTCTTTACCAAAAGAGCGAACGCGCTAACTGTAAATATTATAGTAACAATGATATTTGAATGAATTGTAAATTTTGTAATAGATACACCTGGTGTAAATTAGCACATTATCCCAGACATCTAATTTCACTTTAATCCAGTTAGAAATCTGAAATAATGTGCCGACTTTTTCACTTTAATTCAGTTTTGAAAATTAATATGCAA